>SXVE01000070.1 GCA_005790265.1 Acidobacteriota bacterium
ACTTCGAATTTTCATTTGACTTGTCCGTTGCCGTCATTTAGAATCTGTAACTTGACTTAGCGGGGCGTGGCTCAGCCTGGTAGAGCGCACGGTTCGGGACCGTGAGGTCGGATGTTCAAATCATCTCGCCCCGACCACTTTCCAAAAAAGAGATATCTTTACGATATCTCTTTTTTTGTTTTGCGATTTGTATTTGCTAATCAAACTGACAATCAGCGGTGCAAATTAAAGCTTTCGCTGTTCGTCGCTTTTGCGCTAAAGTATTAACAGACGACGTTGCCGAACCGAAAACTGCGGCAACGAAATCGTTCTTGATAACTCGGCAAATCGTATTTGCATCCCCTTTTGAGTTAAAAGAAAAATCACTTTTTTTATCCATTCGACTAATTTATTCGGAAAAAAGGAGACTCATCATCTATGACTCGCTTGCTCGTTCGCCGCAAATTATATCTCCGGTTGTTTTTATTTGTCGGTTTGCCGCTTTTGGCGCTGACAGTCGTTTTCGGTTCGATAAAGTCGTTAGCCGAATCGCATAAAAGTTCGGCGGCACAGCAAATCGCGAACGACGATGCGGCGAAAACATCGTCCGTCGGCTGGATTACGGTTGACGCGCGCGAGTTCGCTCATCTGAAAAAATTTATCGGTGAGTCGGACGATAATCAGTTAAACGCGCTCGAAACGCGCGGCAGCCTTTCGATCTTCCAACTCGGCGAACAGCAAATTCTCGAATTATCGAGAAATATGCACGACGAATTTAATAAATGCGGCGGCTTCGTCTGGCACGAAACTCTCGCCGACGCGCAGGCGGCGCTCGTCGAAAATGCGCGCGCTGATGCGGCGCAGCAAGCCGTCGCCTACACGATTGATAATTACGCGAACGTTCAGCCGCTGATCGCCGAATCGAAAGAAGCGCAAATTCGGGAAACAATTATTCGACTCTCAACCGATTACCCGAATCGCCGGTTCAATCAGCCGAGCGGAATGGCGTCGGCGGCGTGGATAAAAAATAAGTGGACGCAGCTCGCCGCCAATCGCAGCGACGTTTCGGTCGAATATTTCGTTCATCCGGAAACGACTTCGCCGCAGCCTTCAATCATTTTAACCGTGCCGGGAACCGTTTTCCCGAACGAAGTTGTCGTGCTCGGCGGACATCAGGATTCGATTAATTTGAACGGTCCGACATTTAACGCGCCCGGCGCTGACGACGACGCTTCGGGAATCGCGAGTCTGACCGAAGCCATTCGCGTTTTGCTCGCTAAAAATTTTCGCCCGCAGCGAACCGTCAAGTTTATGGCTTATGCGGCGGAAGAAATCGGTTTGCGCGGCTCGAACGAAATCGCCGCCGATTTCCAGCGGCGCGGCGTTAATGTCGTCGGCGTTTTGCAGCTCGATATGACGAATTACAAAAGCGTGAGCAGCGCCGCCGATATTGCGATTATTACCGATTTAACCAACGCCGCGCAAAACCAGTTTGTGCGCGATTTAATCACGACTTACCAACCGAGTTTGACCGTAACAACTTCGACTTGCGGTTATGGATGTTCCGATCACGCTTCGTGGAACAATAAAGGTTATGCCGCTTCATTTCCGTTTGAAGGCGCGCGTTCAAACCCGAATATTCACTCGGTCAACGACACGCTCGAACAAATGGGCAACAACGCCGCGCACGCCGTCAAGTTTACAAACATCGCTCTTTCTTATGTCGGCGAATTGGCAAAAGGAACGCTCGGCGCGACGAGCACGACGCCGACGCCAACCGTCACGCCGTCGCCGACTGCAACGCCAACTCCAACTCCGACACCGACACCGGCGACAAGAAGAAACGTCGCGCTTGCGGCAAACGGCGCGAATGTCTCCGCTTCGAGCGATTCGGGCGCCAGTTATGCGCCCGCGCTCGCGATTGACGGCAACCGCACTTGGGCGGCGAGCGCCGGTTGGCGCGACGGCACGGCAAATAATTTTCCCGATTGGCTGCAGGTGAATTTCGATTCGATTAAAACGATTAATGAAATTGACGTTTACGCCGTGCGCGACGACTACACTAATTACGATGAACCGACCGCCGATACGAAATTCAGTCTTTACGGCATCACGGATTTCGACGTGCAGTATTGGGACGGATCAAACTGGGCAACTGTTTCCGGCGGCAGCGTTAGAAACAACGATAGAGTGCTGACGAAAATCGTTTTTTCGGCGATCTCAACATCACGAATACGAATCGTTGTTAACAGCGGGCAATCCGGTTACAGCCGCATCGTCGAACTCGAAGCGTGGAGCGGCGGAATCGTAACTCCGACGCCGACGCCAACTCCGACCATAACGCCAACGCCTACAATAACGCCAAACCCGACGCCGACTGCAACTCCGGCGACGCCGACACCGACGCCGAGCGTGCGAATTAACGTCGCCGCCGCATCAAACGGCGCGGTTGCCACCGCTTCAACCGATTCGGGCACCGCTTACGCCGCTTCGGGCGCGATTAACGGCAGCCGCGTCTGGGCAAACGGAGCGGGTTGGCGAGACGGCACGCCGAACGTTTTTTCCGATTGGCTGCAAGTGGATTTCGCCGCCGCGCGCACTATCAACGAAGTGCGCGTTTACGCCGTGCGCGATGACTACACTAATTTTGAAGAACCGACCGCTGACACAAAATTCAGTCTTTACGGCATCACGGATTTCGACGTGCAGTATTGGGACGGCGTCAATTGGGCAACCGTGCCGAACGGAAGCGTCACGAACAACGACAAAGTTCTGACAAAAATCACTTTTTCGCCGATAACAACCGGAAAAATCCGCGTGGTCGTCAACAATGGTCAATCCGGTTACAGCCGCATTGTCGAACTCGAAGCGTGGAGCGGCGACGGCGGCAATTCGTTAACTTCATCTGAAGCTCGCAGTTCGACTTTCGGCGATTGGATGTCGAGCGTTTTGTTTTACATCAAAACGCAGTTGTTTTAAGTTGAACAGCAACTGAAATCAACTCGCCGCAGTCGATTTTCGGAGCTCACGAAATTCAACAATCAATCAAAAAGAGGAAAAGTTCCGAAAATTCAGAACTTTTCCTCTTTTTATAAAGCGCAACTGCGAAAAGCGCGGAAAGCTCGTGTTTATTCGACTTGATAAGTCGCGATGCTCGTCGGCGTTTCGTAACAGCGAACTTTCCAGACCTTTACGCGATCATCGTCAACGCGCGCGGCGATATACTCCAAAATATACCGCGCCAGATTTTCCGCCGACGGATTGAGTTCTTCATCAAACGGCGGCAATTCATTGATATTGCGATGATCGAGATATTTAACGATTTCGTCTGCCGCTTTTTTCAAATCGCCGAAATCAATCAAAAGCCCGATGTTGTTAAGTTCCGCGCCGCGCGCGAAAATCTCGATTTTATAATTGTGTCCGTGCAAATTTTCGCATTTCCCTTTATAACCGCGCAGCTGATGCGCGCTCGAAAAATTGCGTTCAATCATTACTTCGTAGAAACTGCTCATCTTAAAATACTTCTCCGTTAGCTTTTTGTTCGCCCGAAAATTTGTTCTGAAAATGTTCAAAATACAAATCTGACAATAGTTTAAATAATAAATCCAAATAAATTTTAACAGTTTGACAGGGCGAAAAAAAGTTATTGACAACTGATTTTTGATGTGTTAGGGTCTAGTGAAATTACCGACGACTGATAAGAGATTATTTAAGGGGAAAAGTGCAGGAAAATTAAATTCTGTATTTTTAAATGTCTCTTGAAAAACTATTGAGATGTTTTGACACTTCTGAGGTGCGCCGATTGATTCAGGATTTTAGTTTTCTTGAATTTAAGGATTGCCCCCAAAACTCAAAACAATTTTCCATCAATTATTAGTGAGAATTAATTTTGCTCTATGTCGGTTATTTTTTGTTTACTTGAGACACACTCCCAACGACAGAATTCTTCTGCGAAGAATTTTTACGTCTCGGTCAAACGGCTTCCATCATCTGATCGCAAAGCTGTGACGACCAAATCAAAAAACGTCATAAAAGATTATCAGGTTTACTTTTTACTTGAGCTTCAACCTCGTCTTAACAAGACGGCTTGAGGCTTTAGTTTTTTTAAATTACAGAACAAAACGCGAGTTTGTTCTAAACCCGTTGAGATGCAAAAACCCGGTTGATAACGTCAATTATCAACCGGGCGCAGGCTCAACATTTTGAAACGGAATGTTTCAAAAGATGCGACCGTACAATCTGCATCTTAGGACATTCCGTTTCTCAAAACAAGCAAAGTAAAAATGAGTTCATATTTCGGGTCTGTCTCTCGGCGTCTTTAACAGCGTCGGAGCCGCAACTCTTTGATGTTCGATCTCTTTTTAACTTTCAAACTGCAGCAACATACGTTTGGTAAGTTTAATAAATTCAGCAAATAGCTAATTTACAAAGGAACATATCGCATAAGTATAAAACCGGCTTTCTCTGCGAACGCGACGGCAGGAGCGCTTCGGAAAGCGTAAAAAGCAAAGGGTTAATTTATGCGAAGTTCCAAATTGCTTATCTCAAATTACACAAAAACAGGAGAAACTAGAGATGCGACCAAAATCTACGAGGAACAAGCTCGTTTCCGCACGGCGAATGACCGGAAAAAACGGCAAAACCCGCAGCTTAAATTCATATTCATTTGCGGCGCTGAGCCTAATGGTATTAACGATGTTTTTTTCCGTTAATACCTCGGCACAGTCAATCGGCGCAAATTTTTCTTTATGGGGAGTCGGTGAATACATCGTTTCACTTTTCCATAATGATTCGGCGAGCGGCGAGCGGCGAGCGCAGCCGTTTGTTGAACCGAACACAACGCCCCAAAGAGTTAATGAACCGCCATCATCTAATTTAGCAAGTCCTTGTCCGAGTTCGGGCGTGACCATTAACGTCGTCCCAGGCGGCTCAATTCAAGCGGCGATCAATGCTGCCAACCCGCTCGGCGGCGATAAAATCAAAGTTGCTGCCGGAACATACATCGAGCAGCTCGTCATTAATAAATGCGTCACCATCGAAGGCGACGGACAAGGCGCGACGATTATCAAGTCGCCTTCCACCCTCGCACCAAGCACGACCTCAGGCGTAACGGCGCAGTCAATCATCGAAACGCGCAGCGAGAAATTTGTCACTATGACGGATTTAACCGTTTCCGGTCCGGTTCCGTCTCCGCTCCCGGCTGTTTACGGCATTTTTGTCATTGATAATTCCGCGCTCAAAATGAACAACGTGAACGTAACCGAAATTCGCAAAGCCAGCGGATTTGACGGCGTACAAGAAATTAACTCCGTGCGCGCCGGAAGCGTTTCGTTCAATCAAATCGGGACGCTCGATTTCACCAACGTCAAAATTGACAAGTACCAAAAAACCGGCGTTATCGTTAGTCGAGCCGGTTCATCGGCGACGATCGCAAACAGCAGCATCGAAGGCGAAGGCGTGCAGACGGCGATTGCCCAAAACGGCATTCAAGTTAGCGACGGCGCGACGGCAACGATTACGAATAACACGATCAGCGGTAATGTCTGCGACAACGCGGCATGCAGTTTCAGCACTTATTACTCTTACGCGATTCTCGGTGCCGAAAGCGGCGCGATGACCGTTTCCGGCAACACGATCAATAACAATGACGCCGGAATTTTGAGCTGGCATTCGGCGACCGCTTCGGCGTCAAACATCAGCGGCAATCTGTTGACCAACAGCCGCTACGCCGGAATTGATTTGGATCAGGGAACAACCAACGTGACGAATAATTACATCGTCGGTAGCGCCTCCGGTCCGGTCGTCGGCGTTGGTGCTTATTCTTACGGCGGCAACTCCACAAACACGGTCGGAAATCTGCAAATGAATTCGATTACCGACGCATCGCAGACGAACATCGGATTATACGATTTCAACACGAGCGACGCTGCCATTCCGACGGTAACAGCCAATTTCAACCGCCTTTCAGGCAGTGCGGGCGGCGTCAACAACACGACGACGACGAGC
>SXVE01000550.1 GCA_005790265.1 Acidobacteriota bacterium
AACAAGTCGGCATTCACGTTTCTTCGTCGCGCTATTTAATCGGCGCGCAAATCGTCAAAATGAGCAGCGACGACCGTGAGATTTATGAATATTTTCTCGCGCACGGCGACGAACGCCGCAAAACGAGTTTGGCGCTCGGCATTGATAAAACGTAAAGCAAATTCAGGTTGAAAAAAGAAACAAAAAAGGCGCGCCGAAATTCAATTTCGATGCGCCTTTTTTATTGAGCGTTTTTCCGCGTTTGTTCGCGTTTCGTTCTTTCTGCGCCAAACAAAAAATCGTCTTCGAGTTTCCAGATTCCGCCGAGGTAATGCCAGAGCGAAACGCCTTTTGCCGTTCCGTTCGGCGGCAGCGGTTCGGCGGCGAGTTTTTCGTAAACGGCGCGCGCTTCATCGGGCGCGACTTTGTTTTGCACGGTGATGTGCGGCTGAAATTTCTGTTGGTCTTGCGGTTTCAGACGATTTTTCCAAACAGCGGCAAGTTCGGCGCGCAAGTTTAGCAATTCCGGCGCGAAAACTTTGGCGGCGACGCCTTTTCCCAAAAATCGCCATTCGGGAAACGCGAGCGGAAATTCATCGAATTCCGCGCAAACGCGGCGCAAATCTTCTTTGACCTGCGCGATTTCTTCACCGGGCAAATGATGAAACATCGTCAAATGCGCCGACAAAAGATTTCTTTCCGGCGGAAAATAAAGCTGGCGCAAATCGTCAAAAAGAATAAACGTCGCGTCATCGAGTTTCAAAGTTAAAATCAGTGGAAACATAGGTTTCAAATGGAAAATGGAAAATGGAAAATATTTAAGAATTATTTTTTGAAGTTTTGATTGATGTCGTCAAAATCTTTTGCAATTCCTGACAATCTAGTATTAAAGATTCGGCTTGCTTTTCAGTGATAAATTCGCCGTCGCGCAAAAGACAAAGCCAATATTCGGTTTCAAACGCTTCTTTGTGCGCAATCGAAAGTTTGTGGACAAAATCCGCCTTTGATTGCGCCTGATTTCCTTCGGCGATATTAGCTCCTATCGAAGTTCCCGACCGCAAAACCTGTTTTGACAGAACAAACTCTTTCTTCTCATAAACCAAATGCTTGTACAATTTCACAATACGCAAAGCAAAAGCATAAGATTTTTCTTTCAACGGATTTTCTTTATTTTCCATTTTCCATTTTCCGTTTTCCACTTATTTCATATATCTGTCGAAAAAATCAGCAACGCGCGGATATAAGTCAAGCCGGTTTTTCAGCTTGGAAACGCCGTGACCTTCGTCGTCGTAGAGTTTGTATTCGACGGTTGCGCCGCGTTTTTTGAGGGCGGCGACGACTTGTTCGGCTTCGGTGTAGGGAACGCGCGGGTCATTTTTGCCGTGAATGACGAACAGCGGCGTTTTGATTTTATCTACTTTCGCCATCGGCGAGATGCGGCGCAGGAAATCAATGTCTTTATCGAGCATTCCGTATTCGACTTCGCGCTGGCGGCGGCGATAACCGCTCGTGTTTTTGAGGAAAGTTTCCCAGTTGACGATGCCGACCGTGTTGACCGCCGCCGCGAAAAGTTCCGGGTACAGCGTGATCGCCGCCATCGTCATATAACCGCCGTAACTGCCGCCCATCACGGCGATGCGTTTGGCGTCCGCGCCGCCCGACGTTTTCAGCCATTCGACCGCCGCCGCCAAATCTTTGACCGAATCTTCGCGTTTTTCCACGTTGTCGAGCGCCGCAAAAGTCTTGCCGTAACCGGTCGAGCCGCGCACGTTCGTCGCCAAAACCGCGTAGCCGCGCGACAGATAATATTGGTAAAGCGGATTAAAACCCGGACGTTCCTGCCCTTCCGGTCCGCCGTGAACGCTGATAATGACAGGTAATACGCCTTTTACAGGTTGCCTGTTAACAGCAGTGATATAACCGCGCGACGTATAATACCAAGCCGGAATCTCGCGCCCGTCAAACGATTTGAATTTAATTAATTTCGGTTCGACGAATGAGTTTCCGTCAATTCCGGCGCGGTCGCTTTTTGTGACTTGTGTTAACCTTTTGCTCGCCAAATCATAAAGCCAAACGTCGGAATTGTTTTTCGCCGAGGCGAATGAAAACGCTAATTTCCTGCCGTCGCGCGAGAAATTCATTCCGCCGACGATGCCTTGCGCGGGAAGTTTTACCGGTAATTCTTTGTTCATCGAAGCGGCGAGCGCGACGTTTAGTTCGCTGAAACCTTCGCGGTTAATCGTGTAAGCGAACAATTTATCGTCGTCGCTAAAAGCAGTCGCGTCCAAATCCCAAGCGGCTTTGTTGACGGCTTCGAGCGTGCCGGTCGCCAAATCCATTCGTGAAAGTTGGATGAATTCGCCGTTTTGATTCGTGCCTAAAACGATTGAATTGTTACTGACAAAATGCACGTCGGAATACTGCGTTGCGGAATCGTGCTGAGTTAAATGAGTTGCCGTTTTTGTTTTCGGGTCAAGCAAATACAAATCATTATCCAAACTAAATCTGACCGACGAGCGCGAAACGATGATTTTCGAGCCGTCATCGGAAACCGCCGCGACGGAATTTGAGCCGTCGTGCTGCAAAAGCATTTCCTCTTTGCCGCTCGAAACGTCCATTCGGTAGATGTCGAACCAATTTTTGTCGCGTTTGTTCGACGCGTAATAAATTCGTTTGCCGTCGCTCGACCATTCGCCGAAATTGTGGCGAATTTGCGCGGCGTCGGTTAATTGCCGAACGTTCGCGCCGTCTTCCCGCATCCAGAAAAACTGCGTATTTTCGTCGCCGCCTTTTGCTTTGCCGAAAACGACGCCGTCGCCAACTGGCGAACGCGCGATAAAACCGACGTTGTCCTCGTAATTGGTAATCTGTTTCGGCGTTCCATTCGGCAAATCAATCGCCCAGATTTGCGATGTGCCGGAAACATTCGTCAGGTATAAAAGCC
>SXVE01000551.1 GCA_005790265.1 Acidobacteriota bacterium
GAAAGGTGACCGGCGGGCGGAAAAAGCGGGGAATCTGGACAAATACAATCTCGAATCGAAAGAAGGACGCGCCGCTTTGAACGTTGTTTATAACCGCATTTTGAACGGCGAGCCGATTGTCGGTTTGGAAGACGCGAGGCAGACGCTCGATGATATGGGACTGCTGAACAAATCACCCGACGGCGATGAAATCAAAGAAAGCGAGAAAACAAATATTCCGCGCTTTTTGAATCGCCTGCTGTCGCTCGAAGTCGAAAGGCAAAACGCGCTGTTCGATTACTTTTACCGGACTTTCTTGGAAACCGTCGAACACCTCAAAGCGAAAGGCAAAATTGACGACGGAATGGAAGATTTGAAAGCAGTTTCCGTTCGTTTAGAAGAGCCGCCGCAGGTTTTATATCGAGACGCGCTGACGAAAGCGCAGACGGTTTATTACAAGCTCGACACGACCGTTCCCACGCGCCCCGCGCTGTTCGACGAAATCTCCAATTATGAGGGCGTGTATTTTTACGAGCATCGGCAGACGGGCGCGTTCGTCGCCGTTCGCGCCACCTTGCCGCACACCGACCCGGAAACGGGCGACCGTTATCAAATGTTTTCGGTCAGTCGCCCTGCGGGCTACAACCTGTTTTACATCAAGGAGAGTGAACTTGCCGCCAAATATAAAATCGTCTCGAAAACGAGGGCGAGAAACTGGTGGAAAGACGAGGAACGAAAGATACCGCCCGTCGAGCAGAAAACCGTGCATCTTTTGAGCGGCGCGCTCTTGCCGATTTGGAAATACCTGAAGAATTTGCAGCAGCAAGGGTTGAATATCGTCCGCACGACGACCGACGACGGCATCAGGCTCGTCGGCGTGAATCTTTCGGGTCAGGCAGTCAATGAAATCCGCCGCACGTTCGGGCTTTGGGAAAATTCGGCGACGACCGCCGAAGAAATTCTCCGTAGTTCGAGGGAAGAAAACGAGATCGTCGAACTTGCCGGCGATGTAAAAATCCGTCAGACCCGTTTTCAAGGCAGGAGCGTCCTTGAGGTTTGCCCGTCGTCTTACGAGCAAATCCGCGAGTTGCGCGAAACCGGCTTGATAAACATCGCCCAGAACAGCAGGCAGCGTTTTTTCATTTCCGAAAACGAGGAAATCGCGCGTGAGTCGCTCGAAAAGGTCATGCGGATGTATCCGCCCGTTTTTCTGCTGAAAGGCGAGCCAGAAGCGATTTACGCGCAAAATAGACAGGAATTCGAGGCGAGCGGCGAACCCGTTTTTCTCCCCGAATGGCTCATCGAGCCGGAAACCTGCGAAATCGAGCGAATCGTTTTCAGAAATTGACATTCGGCAATTCAAAAAAAATCGAAAGAAAAATCTATGCTTTTAAATCAAACCCAGCTTGAAAAAGCCGTCGCCGTCGCCAGAAAAAATAAGCCGCCGCATTTGGGGACAAATATGACGAAACGACGGCGAAACGCCATCAATAAAGCCTTCCGGCATCTCGTCGAAAATCCGTTCATCAATTACGAAAACGGAAAACTGCTCATTCTGAGCGATTCGCGGACCGAAAAGGGCGAAGCCAAATTCTACGAAACCAGCCGTGATGAGTGCCGATTAATCGAACCGGGCAATTTCCTTTGTCACGCCTTCTGGGACGGCTTTCCGTGCTGGCACCGGGCGGCGTTTGAAATCGTCGAAAATTATTTCGAGATTGCTGCCGGACTGTCGCCGGAAGTGTGTCCGGCGTAAGCAGTCGAGTGTCGCCGGCGTGAACAGTTGTCGCCGGCGTGGACAGTAAAACGGCTGTTCATCGCCGAACTTTGAGAGCGATTTTTTCCGTTAACTCATCGTTTTATCTTTGCTTTAGCCGAAATTTGAATTTTGCGGCACGCGATTTGAGATAGAGGGAAATACCAACCTTATTATTTCGAGCAAAACAAAAAGCGAAAGAGAAACGATGACAGAAGCGAAAAACGACCGCTTTGGCGGCAGAAATTTGATTTCAGAATTGGGAGAAAAAATCGAGCGATACGCCCGCGTGCCGCATTACGTTTTGATAACGGGCGAGCGCGGGACGGGAAAAACGACGATTGCCAGAAAACTTCACGAGCAGGGAGCGCGATGGTCAAAAGAATTCGTCAACTTAAACTGCGCCTCTCTTACATCCGAGCTGCTCGAATCCGAATTGTTCGGTTACGAAAAAGGAGCGTTTACGGGAGCCACTCAGCCGAAAGCCGGATTGTTTGAAATCGCTTCGGGCGGCACGCTTTTTCTCGACGAAATCGGCGAAATACCTCTCGGCTTGCAGGCGAAACTGCTCAAGGCGGTCGAAGAAAAGCGTATTCGTCGTTTGGGAAGCACAGGTGAGCGCGAAATTGACGCGCGAATCGTCGCCGCGACTTCGCAAAACTTGAAGCAAATGGTCGCTAAAGGCGCGTTTCGCGCCGACCTTTACGACCGCCTGAACATTCTGAATCTGGAAACCGTTCCGCTCCGGCATCAAAAAGAAAAAATCAAAGACCTCCTTCTCAAACAGTTAAACGTCGAGCGCCCGGCGGTCGGGCGCAAGCGCCCGTTTGAGATTTCTGACCGGGCGGTCGGCGTGCTGGAAAGCTACGATTGGAAAGGAAATTTTCGGGAACTATTAAATTTTGCCACGCATCTCGCCGTCGAATGCCACGACGACACGGTGATAACGGGCGTTAAAGCGAGGCGAGTATTATGCGAAAGAATCAACGGCAACACGCCGATAAAAAATTCCGAAATACCGGCAGCGGTAGATGAAGAGGCGCTCGGTAATCTTCTATCTATGCCCGAA
>SXVE01000552.1 GCA_005790265.1 Acidobacteriota bacterium
AAAGTGGATTGGTGGACAATTGAAAGGCAAAAGTGAAGAGATAAATACTTCACTTTTGCCTTTTTGTTTTTTCGATTTTTATTTCTCTGCTAACCTTTGTCACTTTTCACTTCTTATTTCCTACTTTCTACTTTGACCTCTCATCGTTTCCAGTAATTTTTGATTTTCAGGTCGAGCATCGGAAAGGCGCAGTATTCGACGTTTCTGCCGGATTCGCGCAGTTTTTCGACCATTTTTATCGCGGCGTCGGCGTTGCGCGTGTGCACGACAATCGTCGAAGCGCGTTGATATTCGCTATTTTCAGTGAGCCATTCGGCAATTGCGTAGCCGGTCGAGGAAAAATCGTCGTGATCGTTTGATTCGTAGTGATGCGGCAGCAAATCGTGATCGAGAAAAATCGCGTCGTAGCTGTTTTCGCTCAAAAAAACCTTCGCTTTTTCGACCGTTTCGGAAACGTCCAGCTCATCTCCTTCAAATCTTTTCTTAAACCAGCGATGCCGACGCGTGTCGTCATCGAGCACGAAAACCGAAATCGGAGTGCGTTCGACTTTTATTTCCGTCAGCCCCAATCTCATCATTAAACTGCTAAAAATACCCATAACTTCTTTTGTTGAAAATACAATATAGCACAAAATCAGTGCTCGAAATAAAGCGCTCAAACATCGCCCGAAAATTTTTCGTCTTTGATGTAAATTTTATGTTAAGTCTAAGTCGTCTGTTTTCACCAACTTCACTTTTTCGCTTTTTTCGGTTGCCGCAAAGTGCCGTATTTACGGGCTTTTAAATCATAAATTAAAACTTGAAATCATTTTGCGGAGTGCTATAATCCAAACACGGCTTCAGAATTACTGCCGAAAAATCTCCTGACTGAACCAGGTTTTACGGTAACAAACTTTCATTACAAACGCCCAAAATGCCACAAGAAAAGCTAAAATTTCCGACGCTCTTTGCTGTTCCCAGTGCGGGACAGGAAGTGCCCGCGCACGATTTTTACGACGTGCCGGAGACGAGCGACGAACCGGAAGTTTGCCCGAAATGTTACGGCGCGGGAATGGAAATCGTGCCGGGCAAAGGCGCGCGGCGGTGCGAATGCCGCAAGCAGAAATCGCAGACCAACCAGCTCGATAAAGTCAGAATTCCGAAGCGTTACGCCGATTGTCATTTTCACAGTTACACGGCTTACAACAAATCGCAGAACGAAGCGCTAAAATTCGCTTTTCGGCTGGCGAACGAATATCCGGCGGTCGAGCGCGGCTTGCTTTTTATGGGCACGGTCGGCGTCGGTAAAACGCATCTCGCAGTTTCGATTTTGAAGGGTTTGTCCGAGCGCGGATTCGGCTGTCTTTTTTACGAATTCGGCGCGCTTTTGAAAGAGATTCAAAATTCGTACAACGTCAACACGCAGGCTTCGGAATTGAAAGTGCTCGCGCCGATTTTCGACGCTGAAGTTCTCGTTTTAGACGAACTTGGCGCATCGAAACCGACTGAATGGGTGCGCGACACAATGGCGAATATTATCAACACGCGTTACAACGACAAAAAACTCACGATTTTCACGACCAATTATCTCGACGAGCGAAAAACCGAGCGCGACGAAACTCTAGAAGATCGCGTCGGCGTTCGTTTGCGTTCCCGTCTGTTTGAAATGTGCAAAACCGTTTCGGTCGGCGGCGAAGATTTCCGCCGCACGTTCGATCACGTTTCTCCAATCAAGAAAAATCTTTAATTTCTACTTCCGACGCTCGATTGTTTTCACAAGCTGCTGATTTGCTGAAAATTTTGTCAGAGCGAAAAGATCGTGTCTCGAAGCGAAAATTCACGGCGCGTGAATTTTCGCTTTCTGCGGTTTCGGCTGAGAATAATTACTGTAAACGCGGTAGCCGAGCAGAATCGCCAACATTAAACCGAATAAAACCGGGTAAAAAACATCGGATTTGACGATCATCCAGAAATGAACGACGCCGAGAATCGCCGTTAAATAAGTTAATTTGTGCAGCCGCGCCCAATTTTTTCCGCCGAGGCGTTTGATCATTGAGTTGGTCGAAGTCGCGGCGAGCGGAATTAAAAGAAAAAACGCGAGCATTCCGACGGCGATAAACGGTCGCTGCCAAACGTCGGAAACGATTGCGGCGAAATCGAAACTTTTGTCGAAAATGCCGTAAGTAATCAAATGAAGAAATCCGTAGAAAAACGCGTAAAGTCCGAGCATCCGACGAAATTTCACCAACTGATTCCAGCCGAATATTTTCCGCAGAGGCGTAACGGCAAGCGTAAACAGCAAAAAAACAAGCGTTAAAACGCCGGTCGTGCGCAGAAAAAACTCGATTGGATTTGCGCCGAGTTCGCCGCGCCAGCCGTCATAAAACAGCAGCGCGAGCGGCACGAAACCGTTGACCAAAAGCAGGAATTTACTGAATTTTATATCGTTCATAAAACTTCGTTCGACACGCGTCTTAAAAATTCTTTCTCAAATCCATTCCCGCGTATAAATTCGCGACTTGATCGGCGTAACCGTTGAACATCAAAGTTTCGCGCGTGCCGAATTCGCCGATGCGTCGTTCGCTTGCCTGCGACCAGCGCGGATGCGCGAC
>SXVE01000553.1 GCA_005790265.1 Acidobacteriota bacterium
GGCGTATTGTTTTCGGGATTGTTGTCCGCAATTTGTGCCGCTTATATTGGCTTGACTTCAAAAAGTTCTCAATACGGCTTCGACGCTAAAGATTTTTGGTGGCTTGGAATGTTGTATTTAGGTTTTTTTGGTTCAATCGCAGGCGGAATTTTGGGTGGAGCAGTATCTCTATTTAATTTGAGTTTAATAACAGCGGGGATATGCGGATTTCTAATCACAGCAGTTCCTGCTGTTTTTGTTCGTATATTGCCAGAATTTGAGAGTAAATTCGGAACGGATTTTATAAAATTTGGAATTGCTTTTATTTTTATCACAACAATGACTGCAATTTTTGTTTCCTACAGTCAAATGACGTTCTTCAAAAGCGAGTAATCGGATTATTTTTCGCGCGAATCTAAAATTTCCAACGCTTGACACTTTTAACATAAAAACGCATCATTTATTTATAATTTGTGGTGAGTTACAGCGACTTGCGACCACGTTAAATAAACTGCTAAACAGCCGACAAAGACAAATCTGATAAATGAAAAAGTCTCGCTGTTTAGCGAGGCTTTTTCATTTATAGAAGCAATTATAAAAGCGCGTTAAAAATTTTGTTTTTCGCTTTTATGTTCGATTTTATTTTATGCGAGATTTTCGAGAAATTTTAGAAGACGACAGCGTTTACGTTTTTGACGGCGCGGTCGGCACGCGTTTTTACGACAAAGGCGTTTACATCAATCGCTCTTACGACGAATTGAATTTGACGCAGCCGGATTTGGTGCGCGAAGTTCATAAAGAATACGTCAAAGCGGGCGCGGACATTATCGAAACGAACACGTTTGGCGCGACGCGGCATCGGCTTCAGCAATACAGTCTCGAAAACAAACTGCGGGAAATTAACGTTGAAGGCGTGAAATTGGCGCGCGAAGCGGCGGGCGAAAACGTTTTCGTCGCGGGCGCCGTCGGTCCGCTCGATTTGCGGATTGAACCGTACGGTCCGACTTCGTTTGATGAAGCGAAACAGATGTTCGCCGAACAAATCGAGGCGCTTTTGGAAGGCGGCGTTGATCTGTTCGTGCTCGAAACTTTTTCGGATTTGTCGGAAATTCAACAGGCAATCAAAGCCGTGCGCGAACTTTCGGATTTGCCGATCATCGCGCAGATGACGATTCAAACCGACGGCAATACCGTGTTCGGCGCGTCGCCGGAAATTTTGACGCAGCGACTCGAAGAATACGGCGCGGATGTCGTCGGCTTAAACTGCGGCGTCGGTCCGACGCACGTTTTGAGCGCGCTGGAGAAAATGCGCGACGTCACGAAACTGAAACTTTCCGCGCAGCCGAACGCCGGACTTCCGCGCGATGTGCAGGGGCGACAATTTTATATGTGTTCGCCGGAATATATGTCGAAATTCGCGAAACGCTTTATCAAAGCGGGCGCGAAATTCGTCGGCGGCTGCTGCGGAACGACGCCGCAGCATATTAAATTGATCGCCGATTCAGTTCGCGCCGTCAGCCCGCGCCAAGCGAAAGCCGCGATTAAGCCGAGCGAACCGATCAAAGTTACCGATTTGACGCCGCCCGATGTTGAAGTCGTTCCGGCGGAATTGCGCTCGAAATGGTCGGCGAAAATCGCGCGCGGCGAATTTGTCACATCCGTCGAAGTTTTGCCGCCGAAAGGCTGCGACGCGGCGAAAACTTTGGAATCAATCAAACTTTTGAAAACCGCCGGAGTTGATGCCGTCAATATTCCCGACGGACCGCGCGCGCAGACGAGGATGAGCGCGCAGGCGACCGCCGTTTTGGTCGAGCGCGAAATCGGCATCGAAGCCGTTTTGCATTACTGCTGCCGCGATAGAAATCTGCTCGGAATGATGTCGGATTTGCTCGGCGCGGCGGCGCTCGGCGTGCATAATTTGCTGATTATCACGGGCGATCCGCCGAAAATGGGACCGTTCCCGGATGCGACCGCCGTTTTCGATATTGACTCAATCGGCTTAACGAATATGGTCAACAAACTCAATCACGGCTTGGATTTGGGCAATAATCCGATTGGCTGTCCGACCGCGTTTTCCATCGGCGTCGGCGTCAATCCGGGCGCGATCAACGTCGAAGAAGAAATTCGCCGCTTTGAATGGAAAGTCGAAGCGGGCGCGGAATACGCGATCACTCAGCCGGTTTACGACACGAAACAGTTGCGCGATTTCCTGAAACGAATCGAACACGTCCGCATTCCGATTGTCGCCGGAATTTTCCCGTTCGTGTCGAGCCGCAACGCCGAATTTATGCACAACGAAGTTCCCGGCGTCGTCGTCACGCAGGAAATTCTCGACCGAATGCGCCGTGCGTCCGACCGTTCCAAAGAAGCGGCGCGCGACGAAGGCTTGGCAATCGCGCGCGAATCGCTGACGGAAGTTCGCGATTTAATAAACGGCGTGCAGGTTTCCGCGCCGTTCGGCAACGTCAAATACGCGCTTCAGGTTTTTGAGGTTTTAGAAGAATTCAAGCAGGCGAGTGCGACGATGAATTCTTAAATCAAAATTGCCAGTAAAATAAAAAACCCGCCGACTGAAAAACATTTTCGGCGGTGTTTTTTTATTTGGCGGCTATGTATTTTAGCGAACTTAAGAGCAATTATTCGCGTGCTATATCTTTTAGTTACGAACACAAAATATTTACGAGGTTTATATAAATGAAAGGACAGCATCGAGCATCGGGGGTTTTTATTTTTTTCCTGTTATTTTTCTTTTTCGCGGCGGAAATTCACGCGCAGCAGCAGCAAAATGAAACTTACACGGGAACGGTTTTAAGTTACGGAAGCGGTTTTAACACGCGAACGCAAACGGCGACGTTTACGCTCAACATCAGAAATCAAACTTCCGACGCGCAGGCACAGCGTTATTTGAGCATTTTGCAGGAAGGCGGACAAGACAATTTGTTAAATGAGATTGACGATCAGGAACTCGGCAGATTTTCAATCGGGGCGAACGTCGGAATTCCGATTAACGCCGTGCGCGAAACGGTGGTTGACGGCAAACGAAGAATTTTTATCGTCTTCAAACGCTGGACGCGATTTGCCGAACTTCGCGGCGGTTATCGCTCGCTCGATTACCCGTTCGGCGTCATCGAACTTTCGATTGACGAACGAACCGGCAAAGGCGAAGGAACTTACATCGCCGCCGCGCACATCAGATGGAAACAAGACCGGAAAACCAATCAATATCAAATCGAGATTGAAAATTTCGCGACGTATCCGGCGCGTCTGCTCGGCGTCACGCAGCGCAACCGCCGATTGCCGTAATGGATTTTTGACGAAAATGGAAAAAGGAAGCGGGTAAAAATTGATTTTTACCCGCTTCCTTTTTTTATTGGCAGAATTATTCGATTATTTTCCGGCGCTTGCCGTCTGCGTTTTTTTGAAATTTTGTTTTTCTTTCGCCATTTCCGCACCTAATTTTTCAAGTTCGTCTTTGCCGAGAATTTCCTCGACTTTGATAAACATTTCGCCTTCTTCTTCCATTACGTGATGCGTAATATCTTCCATCAACACTTTTAATTTCGGCTCGAATTTTTCGCTGTCGTCAGACAGTTTCGCCAATTCGCGCAGAAACATTTTCGCTTGATGATGTTCTTCGATGCCTTCAAGCACGATATCTTCGAGTTCCGATTCTTTTTTCAGACGCGGATAAAATATCGTTTCTTCGATGTGCGTGTGATTGTCCAGTTCTTCTTTGATTTGTTCAAATAATTTTTTGTGTTCTTTGCCTTCCGTGTCGGCTTTTACTTTTTGAAAAAGCCGCTCGACTTTGTCGTGATCCGCTTTTAACAACTCGATTGCATTCATAATATTTCTCCCTCTTGTTCGTCAATTTTGTAAGAATGTTTTCGGTACATTCTTTTTGCGTGCGCGAATCAAGCCGC
Source organism: Acidobacteriota bacterium (assembly GCA_005790265.1). GTDB lineage: Bacteria > Acidobacteriota > Blastocatellia > Pyrinomonadales > Pyrinomonadaceae > SXVE01. The sequence goes on from SXVE01000553.1 coordinate 3,903, forward strand.
AATCATCGTGCCAGCGGAAACAAGACGCGCGGCGCTGTTTTTTGGTCATCGGCAATTAAAATTTACTGTTAAAATAAGCGAATGAACTTGAAACAAACGGCTGGCGAGCGCGCCGCCGAATTCGTCGAAAACGGAATGACCATCGGACTCGGAACCGGCTCCACAGTTTACTGGACGATTCGGCAAATCGGATTGCAAATTGAAAAAGGCTTGCAAATTCGCGCTGTTCCTACTTCCGAAGCGACGGCAAGATTAGCCGCCGAATTGAATATTCCGCTGATTGATTTCGCAAGTACGGCGAAGCTGGATTTAACGATTGACGGCGCGGACGAAATCAATCCGGCGTTCGATTTAATTAAAGGCGGCGGCGGCGCGCTACTGCGCGAAAAGCTCGTCGCCGCCGCATCAAAAAAATTGATTATCGTCGCTGATGAAAGCAAATTAGTCGCTGATCTCGGCGCTTTTCCGCTGCCAATCGAAGTTGTGAAATTCGCCTGGGAAACAACGGCGCGGCGTCTCGAAGAAATCGGCTTAAAATCCGTTTTGCGCAAAAAAGAAAATGAGGTATTCGTTACCGACAACGGAAATTATATTCTCGATTGCGGCGGCGGAAAAATCGTCGAACCGGCAACGCTTCATCAACAAATAAAGTTGCTGACCGGCGTCGTCGAAACAGGAATTTTTCCGGCGATGGCGGACATGCTAATCATCGCGAGCGAAAACGGAGTGCGAATAATGGAAAAATCCGGTGCTGAAAAGATTCGCGGCGAAAATAAATAGCGACGCCTTTTTATCATCCCCAAAAAAGCGTCGCTATTTATTACTCGTTTTCAAAATTATTCGACCGTCACTGACTTCGCCAAGTTTCGCGGCTGGTCAACGTCGCAGCCGCGCCGGACGGCGATATGATAAGCGAGCAACTGCAACGGCACGACCGACAGAATCGGCGCGAGCAAGTCGCTCGATTCGGGAATTTCGACGACGTGATTTGAGACGAGCGAACTCATTGCATCGCCTTCGGTCAAAATCGAAAGAATAATTCCGTCGCGCGCCTTTACTTCGACGATATTGGAATGCGTTTTTTCGTAGCGCAATTCCGACGCCGCGTTTCCTTCTTCGCGCGTGTTGATAACGACGACCGGTAGTTTTTCGTCAATCAGCGCGTTCGGTCCGTGTTTCATTTCGCCCGCCGGATAACCTTCGGCGTGAATATATGAAATGTCCTTGAGTTTCAGAGCGCCTTCGAGCGCGACCGGAAAATTGATGCCGCGTCCCAAATAAAGAAAATCCTGCGAGCGGAAAAATTCGCGTGAAAGTTCTTCAATAGAATCGGCGTCGTTTAATAAATGTTCGATTTTGAGCGGCAATTCGGCAAGTTGCTGCGCGTGATATTTCGCCTGATTTTCGTCGAGTTTGCCGCGCAGTTGTCCGAGATAAAGCGCGAAAAGATAAAGCGCGATCATCTGTGCGGTAAACGCTTTGGTCGAAGCGACACCGATTTCCGGTCCGGCGTGCGTCAAAATCGTGCCATCGGCTTCGCGGTGAATCATCGAACCCTGCACGTTGCACACCGCCAGAACTTTGCAGCCGTATTTTTTCGCTTCGCGCATCGCCGCAATCGTGTCGGCGGTTTCGCCGGA
>SXVE01000554.1 GCA_005790265.1 Acidobacteriota bacterium
GCGACGATTATTGACTGCGGCGCGTCGGGTTTATCAATCAGATAAACTTTTTTGCCCGGCGTTTTTGCGACCGTCGTTAAATTTTTCGCCGGAGCCGCGCCGCTTTTCCACGCGCCGAACGCTTCTTCGAGCATCGGCGTCAATTTGTCCATCGTCATATCGCCGGTCACGATCACGGTCGAACTCGCCGGTTTGAACCAATCGGCGTGCCATTTCATCAAATCGTCGCGCGAAATCGTCTGCACGGACGCTTCCGTTCCCGATGCCGGTTTGCCGTAAGCGTGATTCGCGCCGTACAAAATCGCGGGCAAAACTCGCTGCGCCATCGCGCCCGGATTCGCTTTTTCCTGTCCGATCTGTGCGATGCGCCGCTGTTTCTGAATGTCGAACAATTCCGCCGGAAACGACGGATTGAGCACGACGTCCGACATAATCGCGAGCGACGGGCGGAAATTCGCCGCCGTTGCCGAAAGACGAACGAACGACAGATCAATGCCGCTGCCGGTCGAGAGCCGCGCGCCGAGCGAATCGAGCTGATCGGTGATTTGGAAAGCGTCGCGGCTGCGCGTGCCTTCGTCCATCAAATCGAGCGCGAGCGACGAAATTCCGGCTTTTTCCCGGCTGTCCGAAGCGATTCCGGCGTCAACGGCGAGCGCGACGTTCACAATCGGCGCGGAATGTCGTTCGAGCAGAATCACGTTTAATCCGTTTTTTAATTTGGCGCGCTGAATTTCGGGAAATTTAATGTCCGGCGCCGCGCCCAAAGTCGGCAGAATTTTGCGGTCAACGTTGGTTTTTCCGGCGGTCAATTTGGCGAACGGTTTGACGACCATCGTGTAATGATTCGCGCGCAGCCATTTATTGGCGGTCGCTTTGACATCGGCGGGCGTCGCGCGCGCCATCGTTTCGAGCCGCGTCAAATAGAAATCGGGCGCGCCGCCGTAAGTCTGACTTTCGGCGAGAATGTCCGAACGTCCGCCGAAACCGCCGAGCCGTTCGATGCCGCGCAGAAAATCAGCCAGATTGCGGCTTTGCGCGCGCTGCAATTCTTCGGCAGTCGGACCGTTTTGCAGCAATTCGTTGACGACCGCGTCCATTTCGCGTTCGGCGTCCGCCGCACTCGCGCCCGGTTTGAGCGTGACCGTCAAATTCAGCGTGCTGCCGAGTTCGCCGTCGTTAACGCCCGCGCCGACGCTCGTCGCCAATTCTTTTTCGTAAACCAAACGGCGATCAAGCCGCGCGCTTTTTGAACCGGCGAGCGCGTCGGCAAAAAGACTCAAATGCTGAACTTCGGCGTTTTTCCATTCGGGCGCGTGGTAAACGCGGTAAATGCGCGTTTGCGGCACGCGCGCTTCCATTTCGTCGCGAATGTTTCGATCAAGCGCGGGAATCCATTTTTCGGTTCTGACCAGCGCCGGACCCGGCGCGATGCCGCCGAAATATTTGGTAACAAGTTCGAGCGCGCGCTCCGGCGAAATGTCGCCCGCGAGGGAGATGACGGCGTTGTTCGGCGCGTAATAAGTTTTATACCACTCTTTAATATCGTCGAGCGACGCGGCGTTCAAATCGTCCATCGAGCCGATGGTTGACCACGAATACGGATGCGAATACGGATAAATTTTTCCGGCTATTTCCGCAAAAACGCCGCCGTACGGCTGATTTTCGCCTTGCCGTTTTTCGTTTTGCACGACGCCGCGTTCGCGTTCCAGCATTTCTTTCGAGATGTTTCCGGCTAAAAATCCCATTCGGTCGGCTTCGAGATACAAAGTTCGTTCGAGCGCGGACACGGGAACGTCTTCAAAAAAATTCGTGCGGTCGGTGTTCGTCGTGCCGTTGCGATTGTTCGCGCCGAGATCGTCCATCGCTTCGCGAAAACCGAACGGATGATTTTCCGAACCGTTAAAAAAGAAATGTTCAAAAAGGTGCGCAAATCCGGTTTTGCCGCGCTTTTCATTTCGCGAACCGACGTGATACCACAAATTAACGCCGACAATCGGCACGCTTTTGTCTTCGTGGACGAGCAGCGTCAAGCCGTTTTCGAGCACGAATTTTTTATGCGCAATTTGATAACGGCTGCGGTCAAACTGAGCGGGATTTGCCGTCTGCTGTCCGTTTGCCGCGATGAAAGAGCTTTGAAAAATCACGGAAAACAGCACGAGAAAAACGACCAACGATTTGTGTTGCATAGAAACTCCTGACATTAAATTAAAAATTAAATTATTGATTGCCAACGAGAAAGCGGTATAAACAAGCGACCAAAAATGCGCTGGCGTCGTTTTCGTTGCGCTCTGGTTTTTTCGATTTTCCGAATAGAAAGATGATTCCAAACAGTTTTCGGAAACAAATTTTGATGACCAAAGATTGATGAAACTCGAACAAAAAAAACGTGCCGCGTTCGTTTTATTACGCGGCGCACGAGATTTTGTTTGCTCTTTTTCCAGTTTGAGCGAAAAATGATTCGCACTTGCCGCTTAAAAAAACGGCGATAGCAACTTTTTCACTTAATTTGCTGCGGGACAAACGTGAGTTTGCCCGGTTCATTAATGAATTTTGCGCGGTCGTCTGCGCGACACGGCGCTTTTTAATAGTCGCAGCGTTCGCGCTTCATACGGAATTCCTTCCTGATAAATCGTTATTGCGCCGCGCCGCAGATTGCCGGTTGCGGAAACGCGCGCGCCTTCGCGAAACCATTTTTCGGCGGAAAATTTTTCGGCGTTGAGCAGCAGATATTTTTCCGGTTTTTTTGTTTGACCAGCGACGATTGTCCAGCCGCCGCCTTCAACTGTCGGCGCGAGCTTTCCGCTGATATTTTTTCGCTGCGCAAAAGCGGCGCCGGGCGCGGCGGCGAAAATCAGCGCGAACGCGGCTAAAAGTAAAATGTAAGATGTTTTGATCGCTGCATTTTTCATAGTTTCGTTGGTGTCGGCAATTTTTCGGTTGACCGAAATAAAAGTATTTAACAACTTAAAAATTATTTCAGTTTTTGCCGTCCGGATGCAAGAAATCGCCGCTTTTATTTGCGGCGAGCGGCAAATCAGGCGAAATCAAACGTGGTCCGAAAACGGATTTGCTTCAATCCGGTCGCTCGTGTAATTTCTAATCATCATCAAAAAACGAAGCGAGGAGTTTGCCGAAATAAATGTACGAATTGAATTTTCCGACGGTTCTGGCGGCGGGCGCAGTGCCGCAGTATTTGACTGAGATCGTTGCGCTGATCGTCGCCGGTGCGATTATCGCTTACGTCAGTTTTCGCTTTCGGCTCGTGCCGATTGTCGGTTTTCTGCTCGCCGGAGTGCTGATCGGACCGAACGCTTTCGGACTCGTGCGCGATCAGCAGTTAGTTGACGCAACCGCTGAAATCGGCGTGATTTTGCTGCTTTTTACTATCGGCATCGAATTTTCGCTTGAAAAACTGGCGCGGATTCAGCGATTGATTTTCGGCGGCGGAACTTTGCAGGTCGGATTGGCGATTGCCGCAACTACTGCGCTACTCGCCGCGTTCGGCATTGATTGGCGCGTCGGCATTTTTACCGGCTTTCTCGTCGCTCTCAGTTCGACCGCGATTGTCTTGAAACTGCTTGGCGAAGCGGGCGAAACCAATTCCGAAGCCGGACAGATCGGTCTCGGACTGCTGATTTTTCAGGATTTGGCGATTGTGTTAATGGTTTTGCTCGTGCCGACGCTCGGCGGCAGCGGCGGTTCCGTTCTCGAAATCGGCTGGGCGCTGACCAAAGCCGTAATTATCATCGCGCTCGTTCTGCTCGTCGCGCGCCGCGTGATGCCGAAAATTCTGGAGATGGTCGCGAAAACCTGTTCGCCCGAACTGTTTCTTTTGTCGGTCATCGCCATTTGTTTCGGCACAGCATATTTAACGAGTCTGGCGGGCGTTTCGCTTTCGCTCGGCGCTTTTCTCGCCGGTTTGATGGTTTCGGAAAGCCGTTTTTCGCAGCACGCTTTGAGCGAAACTCTGCCGCTGCAAATTTTGTTCAGCGCGACGTTTTTCGTTTCGGTCGGAATGCTGCTCGATTTGTCTTTTCTCATTAATAATCTCCCGCTGATTCTCGCCGTCATCGCCGCCGTTTTGATTATCAAAGTCGTGACGACCGGAATCAGCGTGCGCGCGCTCGGTTATCAAATGCCGTTTGCCGCAGCTTCGGCGCTGATGCTCGCGCAAATCGGCGAATTTTCTTTTGTATTAGAACGCGCCGGTCGCGAAGTCGGTTTGACGCCCGCCGGAATGGGAACCGCCGGTTCGCAGGCGTTTATTGCGGCGACGGTTGTATTGATGGTTTTGACGCCGCTTTTAATGAAAATCGGCGATAAATTATCGAATCGCATTACCGCAAAAATTGAGCACGGCAATTTGGAAGAAACGACCGCCGAACAGCTTCCGGCGCACGCGATTGATTTAGAAGATCATGTGATCGTCGCCGGTTACGGACAAGCGGCGCGCAGTCTCGTGCGCGTCCTCAGCGGCTCGGGAATTCCGTATATTATCACGACGCTCAGCCCTGACGGAGCCAACGAAGCCGAAAGCGAAAATCTGCCGGTCGTGCGCGGCGATTCGACCAAACCGTTTCTGCTGCAATTAGTCGGCGCGGAAAAAGCGAAAATGATGGTGATTGCCGACGACAATCCGGCGATGGCGCACCGCATCACGTCGGTCGCCCGACAGGTTAATCCGACGATGCGCATCGTCGTGCGCACGCGTTACACGGCGGAAGTCGAATCGCTCGCCGAAGCCGGAGCCGATGTCGTCATCGCCGAAGAACTCGAATCGGTCGTGCAGCTTTTCGGCGAAGTTTTGCGCGATTACCAAATTCCGGCGGCGCAAATCGAAGGCTACGAAGAATTAGCCAGACGCAACGGTTATTCCGCGCTGACAAAAGACGTTCCCGAAATTGAAAAATCGGCTTTTGCCTGTCAAACCGGAGCCGATTGTCTCGATTTGCGCACGATCATCGTTCGGGAAAAAATGCCGCTTGCCGCCGAGCATCTTTCTCCGGCGCAGCTCGTCGAAAATTACAATTTGAAATTAAAACACGTGCGGCGCGACGGGCAATCGGTCGAAAATCTCTCGTCGGATTTCATTTTTCGCGCGGGCGACGAGCTCGTTTTATCCGGTTCGACCGACGCTTTCGCCCGCAACGCGCATTTGTTTCGCGCGGCGAAAACCGACGGCGCGAAATCGTCGTTGCCAATCGAAAATAAAAGCGGAAACGGTCAATTGAGCGCCGTGAAAACTTTCGCCGATTTCGCGGCACCGGCAAACGGAAAAAGCGGAATTGACACGGAAAAAGCGATTGTCTTTCAAGCGGACGTGGACGAAACGGTGTGCGCGCATCTCGATCAAATCAAACGAGTTTACCCGAGCGCGAGCGGCTGCGAAGATTGTCTGCGCACGGGCGACCGCTGGATTCATTTGCGCGCGTGTCTGACGTGCGGTTACGTCGGCTGCTGCGACGATTCCAAAAATAAACACGCCACGGCGCATTATCATCAAACGACGCATCCGATCATCAAATCAATGGAACCCGGCGAAGATTGGGCGTGGTGTTACGCGGACGAAACTTATTTGTAAATTCAACGGAAAGTTGACAGGTAGTTACAGGAAGTTGCAGGAAGTACCAGATAGTTGCAGGAAGTACCAGATAGTTTGAAGAAAAGAATTGGCTTTCTACTTTCTGCAACTACCTGGAACTACCTGTAACTTTCTGCAACTTTCCCCGCTTTTTAATCATTCGGCGCGCCGAAAATTTCGCTGATCGTTCTGCCGGGAAAACGGCGGAAACCGAGTTGAAATAAATCGCCGGTCGGCTGATTGTTTTCGTCGGTTTTTCCCATCAAACGGAAAATGGTCGGCGCGAAACTGAGGCTGTCGTACGGTTCTTCGATTTTCAGCGAGCGCGGAATTCCGGTTTTCGCACCGCCGGCAAACATCAGCGCGGAATCGGCGGAAACGCGAAAAAGCGCGCCGTGATTGCCGCCGAAATTAAAACCGCGCACGTCGAAATTCCAATGGTCGTTCGCCAGAATCAGCAAATCGGTTGCGGTCAAACTTCTTTGCCGAACGCGAAAACGATGCAGCAGTTTTTCATCTTCCGACGATTGATTTTCGTTTTCAAAACCGCGAATCGGATGTTCGGCAAACTGTTCGTGCAGATTGATCACCGCCGCCGCATAAAAAGTTTTGTGCGTCGCGCGCTGCCATTCGAGTTCCGTGTGCCATTCGCCGAGCCAGTTTTTTCGATCCGCGCGAGCCGTGTTGAAATTCGCGTCTTCATAAATTTTGAGCGGAAAACCGGCGCTCCAATTTTTAATTTCAAACGAAACTTCGCCGCTTGAGTTTTGTTTCAGATTGCCGATCGGCAAATAAAAAAAACTTCGTTCGCCGCTTTCCCGGCGGCGCGTCAGAATCAAACATTGTTCGTTCGCGCCGCCGGACAGCCAAATCGCGTCTTCGTCCGGTCGCAGTTCGGCGGGCAGCGCGGCGGCAACCGAATCGCGCCGGATTTTCGCCGCGACGAAATCCACCGGACGACTGCTGACCGCTTTCTGCACGTTGCTGCGCGCGATTTGACCGTGCAGCACGGCGAAATAATCAATGCGGCGGAAACTTTCGGCAAAATCAATTTCGCCGTCCGCCGTGACAGTCAAGCCTTTTTCCGTTAATCCAACCGTGTAATTCTGCAAATTATCAACGTCGTTGCGCTCGCCCATCGCGCCTTTCGCAATGTAATCTTCGATTTTTAATTTGTGCGGATCGAAAAATTCTTGATTGAGCGCGAGCAAATTTGAGAGAACGCGCAGATATTCGCGATATTCGGCTTCGGTCAGCCGCGCGATTTCCGTCTGCGTCACGCGGCGGCGCGCTTCTTTATCAACGCCGCGCGCGATTTCTTCGGGCGTGAATTTTCTCGGCTGCGCCGCGATGATTTTTTCATCCGCTTCCGTTCGGCGGTGCAGCGCGCCGAGTTCTTCGGTCAAATCGGCGACGGTTTTCTGCCAATCGGCGCGACGGCGTTTAATCACGTCAAAAAACGCGTTTTTCGCCGCTTTTTCCGTTTCCGGCGTGAGCTTTCCCGTCTGCATCTGCTGAAAAAGAATGTGCAGAACGTTCACGTCATCGTCGCGCAAATGCAACGACGCGCGCTCGTTTCCGTCGAAATCGAGCATCGCGGTCGGGTAATTTTTGCTTTGATTTTTCAAATAAAAAGAGTTTTTCGCTTCGGTCGTAATCAGCGGAACGAGCGGATTAATTCCTTTGATCGAATAATCGAGCATCAAACGCCGTTTCGTGACGACGTGATGCGCGCCGCCGTTTTCGCCGGTCAAAAGATTGACGAGATTAAAACCCTGACTGTGAATTTTTTCGTCGGCGTTAAAACCGTGATCGGAGATAAGCACGAGCGCCGTTTCAGCGGCGCGCGATGAGGCTTGAATCGCCGTCCAGATTCTGCCGAGCGTTAAATCGAGTTCCTGCAAAGCGGCGAGCCGAGTGGCGGCGTGATTATTGAGGTGCGAAACGTGGTCGAAATTCGGCGAATAATAATCGAAATAATCAATGTCGGGACGCGAAACAATTTTTTTGACGATATCGCGTTCGTGCTGATTGACCGTTGTGTTCAAATAATCGAAACCGATTGTCCATTCGTCAATAAACTCGTCGGGTTTATTCGGAATCATTTTCAAAAAACCGTTCGCCAACACGCCCCAGTCAACGCCGCGCTGAAACAATTGAAAACTCGTGTAGCGTTTTTCGTACGGAAAAGCGTCGGAAACGATTGGTTGTTTGAGCTGGTCTAAAATCTCCATTCCCGGCATATCAACGCGCTCTTTTCTGCCGTAAGCGACGTAAAACGGAATGAAATTGAGATAATCGTAAGAGCGAAAAACATAGCGGTCGTATTCGACGTTGCCTTTAATTTGCAGATGTTGTCCGGTATCAATCAGCGAC
>SXVE01000555.1 GCA_005790265.1 Acidobacteriota bacterium
GTCTTAAAAGACGACGGCGTCGTTATTTTTAATCTCGGCGGCGCGATTTCCGGCGCGGGCAGCGGTTTTCTGCGCGCCGAACTGCAAACTTATCAAGCGGTTTTTCCGCGCGTTCTGTTATTTAAAGTGAACAAAGATTATTCCAACGAACATTTTCAAAACTTAATCATCGTCGCGCTCAAAGAAAAAAACGTTGCGCCGCTCGCCAGTGCTGATGCAAAAACAAACGAGCTTTTTGCGCACGTTTACAACGAACCGATTGATTCGGCAATCAATGTTTTGACCGACGATCTCGCGCCGGTCGAATATTATAATTCCTTTGCGCAAAGCGTTTATCGTCCGCAATAAAATCAGCGCAATCCCTGTCCGAATTGCTGCGTGCCGAACGAACCGATGCCATTTAAGCGAAAGCTGAAAACGACGCGGTTTTCGCGGCGCACGCCGACATCGTAAGTGTAATACTGCGCGGTGACGGCGCAGCAATCGCCCGCGTAACCGAGCGTGTAAAGCGAACTGATTAAAGGCGCGCCGCGATTCTGCGTGCGCGTGTTTTCAAAATCGAAAAACAAAGACGTGCCGCCGAACAATCCTTTGTCGCGGTTGCCGATGAAAACCGACGGGCTCCACTGCGAACCGCGCAGCGTTCCGGCTTCTTTGATGTCGCTCTGGTTGTTTTGCTGCAAAGACGGAATCAAAGTGATGGCGCGCGTGTAATAAAAAGTCTGAAACAATTTGAACAATTTCGTGTCGTAACCGACGGTTGCCGAAACCGCGCGAATGCCGTCGCCTTCAACGCCCAAATCGGTGCGCGCGCTGACGAAAACCGTTTTGCGCGGGCGGTAAGTCGCGTCAATATTGAGCGGCGAAAATCGCCGCGCCGCGCCGCCGAACGTGTAGAAAGAAAGCGCGGTAATCGGCGCGATTTGATTGCGCTCGCCCGGCGTTAAAGCGCCGCCGAAAGTTTTATCGAAAAAATATTTGCCGCGCACGGTCAGTGAAAAAATTTCGTACGGCTGAATCGAAAGCGGATTTTTCGCCGTCGCCGGATTTTCGTTCAACAGTTTTTGCGCGTCGGCGCTGACGGCTTCGGTGTATTTTCTCGTGTAAATGCGGTTGGTAATTCCGTATTCGATTTCGTTCGTGTCCGTCGCGGTGTCGGCGTAATCGTAGCGAATAATGCGATTAAAATTATTGACGCCTTTGATGTAACGATAAGTCGCGAACGGTTCGATGACGTGGCGGAAGCGAAACGCGTTGTTTTCGCCGTAATAATTTTTCGCCAGCGCGACGGGACGCACGTCGAATTCAAATTCGCCGTAACGCCGAATCACGTCGCGCCCGACGACGCGGCGCATATCGTTGAACGAATCGGAAAACGAATTTGAATAATAAGTGACGCGCGTTCCGGCGGTCGCCGTAAAATTAAAATACTTCGTGTTGAGCGGGACGGAAATCTGCGGGTGAACGTCGAAACGCTGCCCGATTGACGGCGAAACGACCGGATCGCCGCCGGTTTGACTGCGGTATAAATCAACGTCGTCAACTTCTTCGCGCCGCGAAACGCCTTCCAAACTCGTTTTGAACGAAAAATACGCCTTTGGAAAAAACGACAGCAGCGACGGGCGTTTATCGAAACTAACGCTCGGCAGATTTTTCGTTTTGATGCGCACGTTTGGAATCGAAATCACCTGCGAGCGAGCGAGCAGATTGAGCGTGTAATTGTTCCAGCTTTTGTTGATAAACGCCTGCGACACTTCAATCGGCGAAATAATCTGCTGAATGCCGTCGGAAAAAACTTGCCGAAATGCGAGATTTGAAGTCAAACGAACATCGGCGGCGGCGGTAAAACCGTTGGAAAAATAATGCACGCCGTCGGCGTAAACCAAACTTCCGCCCTGATCCGGCGTTTCCGGCGCGGCGTCAGCGCCTAAGATACGGTCTTTGACGGCGTAAAAACCGAAATCGAAATACGAACGCGAATTGGCGCGCGTGCGCACGTCAGCGCCGAAACCGACGCCGCGCGAAGTGTATAAATCGCCGCGCAGAGTAACGTCCGCCGATTCGCCGAGCGTTTGGTAGTAAGCGCCCGACAAATGCGCGCCGCGATTCGGCGAAAAACCGAAAGTCGGCGTTAAAAATCCTGAACTGCGGTCGCGCTCTTTAATCGGAATCGAAATATACGGGAAAACGGCGATGGGAATGTCGCGCACGCGAAATTTCGGATTTTTCAGCTTAACTTTATCGTTGGTTTTGATGCGCGCTTCGTCCGCCGTAAAACTCCATTGCGGCACCGAATCTTCGCAGGCGGTAAATTTTCCGCGCGTGACGACAATTTCATTCAGACCGACGCGCTCGACGCGATCTGCCGTAAAATAAATGACGGTTCCGTCGTTCGATTGATTGGTAAATCCGGTTGATTCGACAAAGCTGCCGAGTTTCGTTTTATAATTCCAAACGCCGCTCGAACCGGTGATGCGCTGATCGTCGCCCTGATCGAAAACGACGCTGCCTTCGGCGACAATGCGATTTTCCGCTTCGTAAATCGTCAGTTTATCCGCCTGAAGGCGGTAAATTCCGTAACGCACTTCGGCGTCGCCGTCGCGCACGATAATGCGATTGTCTTTTTCGCCGGTAATCGTTTCGGTTTTTGAATAAACGACGATTTCCCCGTCGCCGCCTTCCGGCTCAAAGCTCGTTATTTTCGGCTTCGGCGCGGAAATATCCTGCTGCGGCGCAATCGGATTGATATTCGGCGTATCGGTCAGCGGATTTGCCACCTGACGCTCGACCGGATTCGGTTCCTGCGCATCGGCGACACAGCACAACGCGAAAAACAGCAGAAAAATTGTAGCGATTTGAAAAGGGCGCATTCGATTTATAAAAGCAGATTCGATGCTATCACGAAGGCGGAATAGAGTTCAAAGTTTCAGGTTTCAGGTTTCAGGTTTCAAATTACCGGCTGTTTCTATTTGCTGCGAAAAGTAACCGTTGCATAAAACCGAATAAACTGATTTATTTGAAACCAGAAACTTGAAACCGGAAACCGGAAACCGGAAACTGTTTTTATGACTGACCAAAATGTTTTAGTTGTTGAAGACGAAGAATTGATGCGCTCGATTCTGCGGCAGTTGCTCGAAGGCGCGGGTTATGAAGTTTTCACCGCCGACAGTGCCGAAGCCGCACTGGAAATTTTTCCGACCAGAGATTTTTCCGTGACCGTGACCGATATCAAAATGGCGGGAATGGACGGATTGGAACTGCTCGACCGTTTGAAAGCGATTGACCCGGAAGCGATTGTCATCGTCATCACGGCGTATTCGTCGGTAGATTCGGCGATTGCCGCGCTGCGCAAAGGCGTTTACGATTACGTTACCAAACCGTTCGTCAACGAAAATCTGCTGCAAACGATCAAAAACGCGATTCGGACGAAAGAGCTTTTTCGCGAAAATCGCGCGCTGCGCCGCGAGCTCGGACGGCATTATAATTTTTCCGAAATCATCGGCACGAGCGCGAGTTTGCAGGAAATTTTCCGCATCGTCGGCAAAGTTGCCGATACGAGCGCGAGCGTTCTAATCGAAGGCGAATCGGGCACGGGCAAAGAACTCGTTGCGCGCGCCCTGCATTTTAACAGTCGCCGCGCCGGAAAACCTTTTCTCGCCGTCAACTGCGGCGCGCTGCCCGAATCAATTCTCGAAAGTGAGCTTTTCGGTCACGTCAAAGGCGCGTTTACCGGCGCGGTCGCCGATAAAAAAGGACTTTTTCGTTCAGCCGAAGGCGGCACATTATTTCTCGACGAAATCGGCGAAATGCCGTCCGCGCTGCAAGTCAAATTGCTGCGCGCTTTGCAGGAACACGAAGTGACGCCGGTCGGCGCGTCGCTGCCCGTGAAATTCGACGCGCGCATCGTCGCCGCGACGAATAAAAATCTGGAAACCGAAGTGGCGGAAAATCGTTTTCGCGAAGATTTATTTTACCGTTTGAATGTGATCGAAATCGCTTTGCCGCCGCTGCGCGCGCGCCGTGAAGACATCGCATTGCTCGCCAAACATTTTTCATTCAAAACGGCGCGCGCGCAGAATGCGCCGGAAAAACCAATCACGCCCGAAGCGCTCGCCGCGCTCGTCAATTACCGCTGGCAAGGCAACGTGCGCGAACTCGAAAACGCCGTCGAACGCGCGTTTATTTTAAGCGGCGACGAAATTGATCTCGCCAGTCTGCCGCCGAAAATCCGGCAAAATTCGGCTGGTGGCGACGCATCATTTGATGACGCGGCGCGTCCGACACTCGAAGAAACCGAACGGCGCTATATTTTGGAAACTCTCGCTTCGGTCGGCGAAGACAAAACCGAAGCGGCGCGTCTGCTCGGCATTGATTTATCCACGCTTTACCGCAAATTGAAACGCTACGACGAAAATTAATCGGCGCTTAATCGCCAGAACTTGAACTACTCATCAATTTTTGAAAGCAGAACGGCGGACGGTTTATTTGGCAGTTA
>SXVE01000071.1 GCA_005790265.1 Acidobacteriota bacterium
CGCGCGTGCCTGCTGCGGAATGTCGGACGCCGGATAATGCAGTCCGAGAAACGGTTCCAAACCCACGCGCGCGGCTTCGGCAATCACTTTTCCCGAATCGTCTTCGAGAAACTGGTAAATCATTACGCGGTCAAAGCCGGTAAATTTTCGCACCGCTTCCGCCGCGCGCCCGCAAAAATCGGCGACGGTTTTCGCGCTGTTGATTTCATTGAGTTTCGCGCGCAGCGAGCCGTAAGCATTGTTGGCGGATTTCATGGCTTCGCCCGGCGCGCACTCGAATTCGAGGATCAGCACTTCCTGAAAACGATGAACGAGCACTTCAAAATTATGATTATTGATCGTAATCGGATTCAAATAGAGCGGATTGGCTTCGAGTTCCTGCGGCAGAATTTCCGTTGTTAAATAATTCAGATATTCGGCGTCGAGCAGCACGGCAAGCGAATGATCGAGCAATTCCGCCGCTGTTTTTCCAAACAAAGCGGCGCAGTTTTCCGAAATTTGCGTGATTTCCAGTTCCGGTTCGCGAACCGCCAGCAAGACGCCGTGCGGCTGCACTAAACCCGGAATATGAATCGGTTCGCGATCACAATTTGTTAAATCTACCTGAAAATTTTCCGCAAAAATTTCCGTGTGGTGAGTGTCTGAGTTCATACGGATATAAATTATAAATAATCCGCGGAAAGTTTGGCAACAGTTTTATCCAGCCGGAGAGTTTTTAAGCCGCTAAAGCCTTGCCGATTTTTGAGAAGGTTTCGTTCGCGCTTTCGATGATTTCTTCGTGATTAACGTTTTCGCCGTCGGCAAATTCGGTGATCGCCGCGCGAAAAGCGTTCCACATTTTTCCGGTTTCCTGCGCGTAACCGGAAAAAAACGCGATGCCGTTCGTTTCGTCCCGATCAAATTTTGCTTTCAGATGGCGGGCGATAATCTGTCCGCCGAGCGTCGAACCTTCGACGACGTAAAGCGCGCCGAAAATCTTTTCCGGCGAATCGAGCGCGGGCGTTTCATCAAAACTTTTGATCGCCGCGATTTCCGTTTCCGTTAATCCCAAACTGCGCAAATCAGCGACCAGCTTCGGCGCGTTTAACCGTTCGGCGTAGTTAAAATCAACTTTGTGTTCGGCAATCGCGCGCGTCATTCGCGCTTCAAACGATTGATAAAACGCGTAAAACCGCACGAGCAAATCTTTGTAATCGCCGAGCGTAAACTCGTCGCTCATCAAATCAACGCCGTCTTCGGTCTGCTGATGCTGATGCGCCGTCCGCGTTTTTAACCTCGCCAAAATCGAATCCGTTTCTGCCGTTGGCATTTTATTCGTCTGCATACATTTTAATATTTACAATAAAATTTTAATCGTCCGAAGCGCGCGCTCCGTCATAAACGACCGCCGCGCATTCAACAAAAAGATCGAGGTAATAATCGCGCACTTCTTCCTGCGCCAACTGTTTATTTTCCTTTTCGGCGATGAATTTCATCAATGCAAACGCCGTTTCTTCGCCGGTTTCGATTCTGATCGGTTGTGTTTCGCTCATAAAATTTAACTCGCCGCCTTGCTTAAAATATTTTCGATGAATTCGGCTTTGCCTTCAAGATACGCGTTGCGATTGCGCGGATATTTCGCGGCTAAATCAATTTTTAACTTTTCATATTCTTTCGCCGCAAACGCATTTTCGCGCAAATAATCGCGGAATAATAAATGACTGCGCCGAAATTCGCTGTCGGCGTGAACGATATGCAAATGATGCGTGCGCGGCTCGCCTTTAACAAAGTAAAATCGTCCGACAACGCCGTATTCGCCGCGATATTCGTAGCCGATATTTTCGAGCGGCGCGATGCATTTTTCGCCGTCCGCCAAGTTTTCCAAACTCGCCGTCATATCAATAATCGGCTTCGCCGCCATTCCGTCAATCGCAGTGCTGCCGACGTGTTCAATCGCCGTAATATATTCGCCGACCGCTGCGCGAATGCGCCGCGCTTCTTCAGCGAACAGTTGCCGCCAAATTTCCGTGTGCGGTTCGAGTTTAACGATTCCTTTTGGCAAGCCGAGCATAAAAATTCGACGTATCACAAAACAGTTTTCAGCAATCCGTTCAGCAGCGGTTCGTATAATTCTTTGCCGCGCAGATTTTCGCGCCATCTTGACGGAATAGCGTCAATTCCGTATTTCAGACCGGCGATTCCGCCCGCGATGCAAGCAGTTGTGTCTGTATCGTTGCCGAATTTGATTGCCGCTTTGACCGTTTCTTCAAAAGAATTTTTTTCGCACGCCGCTTTTGCCGAAAATAAAGCGTCAACAACGTAACCGCTGCCGTTCGTTTCGTGTTCATCAAAAGGTCTGATGTGAGTTTCCAGCTGGGCGAATTTATCTTCGTGATTTTTGTAATAATCGCTTGCCAATTCGGCGGCTTTATTCCACGCGTCGCCTGAATCGTTCAGCAAATACCGCGCCCATAAACAATACAGCGCGCAGCAAACTTGCGAACGCGGATGCGCGTGAGTGACGCGCGACTGCAATTCGGCGTCTTCGATGAGTTCAGCGTCCGAACCGCGATGCCAGAGTGCGAGCGGCAAAACGCGCATCAGCGAACCGTTGCCGTTTGAAAACTCATCAATACCGCCTGCGAAAATCGGTTCAACGCCGCTTTTCAATTCCAAAATCGCTGCGCGCGTCTGAATTCCGACATCGAAAACTTTGCCGTCAACCGCCATAAAACCCCGGTCGTACCAATCAACCAAACCGTTCGCAAAATGTTTGACATCGAGTTTTTCGCATTCGAGTAGAGTGTTGAGCAAAATCAACGCCTGCGCCGAGTCGTCCGAAAAAGTTCCGATGGGAACGCCCGCGTGCGCCCGGCGAAATCCGTGCGGCGGCTCGAATTCTATTTCATTTTCGATGGGAATACTGCTTGCCGAATGAAATTCATAAGGAACGCCGAGCGCATCGCCGACCATTAAACCGATCAACCCGCCCGCAATTTTTTCTTTTTTTGTCATTTTATTTTTGAGTATTGATTTATCTTGATGCAAACGTTTTTTTCTTCCGTAAAAAATTTGAGCGCCTCAAAACCGCCTTCGCGTCCGACGCCGGAATTTTTCATGCCGCCGAACGGCGTGCGCAGATCGCGCAAAAGCCAGGCGTTGATCCACACGATTCCCGATTCGATTTGCGCCGCGATGCGGTGCGCGCGCGAAAGATTTTCCGTCCAGACGGTTGCCGACAAACCGTATTCGGTCGAATTGGCGTAAGTTAAAACTTCTTCTTCGGTATCGAACGGCTGAATGGTGACGACGGCGCCGAAAATTTCTTCCTGATTCGTGCGACAGTCGTGAGCGAGATTTTCGATGACGGTCGGTTCGATAAAATAACCGCCGAGCCGCGCATTTTGAACGTCAAATTTTAAGTTTTTTCCGCCCGAATTATACGTTTTGTTTGACAAATCGAGAGCGTTGCCGCCGCACAAAATTTCTCCGCCTTCTTCTTTCGCCAGTTCGATGTATGACAAAACTTTTTCTAAATGCGGCGCGGAGACGACCGCGCCGACGTCGGTTTTCTCATCGAGCGGATCGCCGATTTTTAATGCGGAAACTTTTCGGACGAAATCGGCTTTGAATTTTTCGTAAATCGGGCGTTCGACAAAAATTCGCGAGCCGCACAAGCAAATTTGTCCTTGATTGGAAAACGACGAACGCACGGTTGTTTGGAGCATTTCGTCATAA
>SXVE01000556.1 GCA_005790265.1 Acidobacteriota bacterium
GGCAACAACGTTAATACGCGATACGGAATGGTTAATACCGAGCACATTCTTTTTATCGCCGCAGGCGCATTTCACGTTTCAAAACCGTCCGATTTGATCCCTGAATTGCAGGGGCGTTTTCCGATTCGAGTCGAACTCGAATCGCTAACGACCGAGGATCTTAAGCGAATCCTTACGCAACCTAAGAACTCGCTTATTAAGCAGTATCAAGCACTGCTTAACACCGAGGGCATAGCGCTTAACTTCACCGACGATGCCGTTGAAACATTAGCGCTGATGACCGACGAAATAAATAAAACCACCGAAAACATCGGCGCGCGGCGGCTGCACACGCTGCTCGAAAAACTGCTTGAGGAAATCAGCTTCCTCGGCTCGGAAATCGAAGAAAAAGAGCAAAACATTGATGCGGAATATGTCAGAGCAAAACTTCAGAGCCTGATTCAAGACCAGAACCTGCGCCAGTATGTTTTGTAACTGCGGCGAAGCCAACCGGCTTTAAACGAATGCTAAAGCACTTAATTAAAAACTATTTTTCAGCAGCGAAACTTTTTCATAAAGCAACACCAGCGTTTATTTTTTTTGCTTTGCTTATAACGATTTGCTGCGGCAAAAGAAAACCGCCGGTTCCGCCGGTTGAAAGAGTCGGTCAGCGAGTTGAAATTTCCGGCTTTCAGCGCGGCAGTCAGGTTGTGCTTTCGTGGCGAATGCCCGCTCGCAATGCCGGACAAAGCGATCTGCTCAATATCTCGCGCGCCGACATTTACCGTCTTGCCGAACCGGCGAATTCAGCGCGCGTTTTGTCGGAAGACGAATTCGTTTCGCGCAGCACTCTGATCGCCTCGCTTCCGATTTCGCCCGATGATTTCGCTCTTCAACGGTTAAGTTACCGCGACGCGCTCGAATTTGCCGGACAAGCCGCTCGCCTGCGCTATGCGATTCGATTAGTTAACGCCAGCGGTCAAAAAGCCGCATTTTCAAACTTTCTTCTAATTGAACCGGCGGCGGCAGTCAGCGCCAATCCGTCTGATTTAACCGCTGACGTTCTGGAGCGAGAAATAAAACTTTCGTGGACATCGCCACTCGTCAATATTGACGGATCACAGCCGGTCAATATCCTCGGCTACAATATTTACCGCGCGGCAAGCCCCGCCGAAACCGGAAAATTGCTGAATAAAACTCCGGTCAATGAAAGCAATTTTGCGGACGGCTCTTTTGAATACGGCGGCGAATATTCGTACTTTGTGCGCGCGGTTTCGGTCGGACGAAACGGCGAGCCAGTCGAGAGCGGCGAATCGAACATCGTTACAATTAAACCGAAAGACGTATTTGCACCGTCGCCGCCGAGCGCGATCACCATTGCCGCCGCGCCGAATAATATCGCGATTTTCTTCGCCGTCAATCCGGAGAAAGATATTGCCGGTTATCGCGTCTATCGTTCGGAAAACAGAAATCTTCCCGTTAACGATTGGATTTCTTTGACCGCAGATTTACTGACGACCAACACTTTTCAGGACTCGCAGATCGAATCGGGCAAAATTTATTTCTACTTTTTAAGGGCTTTCGACACAAACGGCAATGTCAGCGATCCATCGGTAATCGTCAGCGAAAAAGCTCCGTAAAAAAGTTTCAGAACTAAAACAGTTGAAATTGTAATTTTATAGCGTGGTAGTTATTGAATGCGTATCCGGTAAAAAAAAATACATACTAGAGTTAATAAAACTAACCGTTATTCCGAATCAGCCGTATTATTTAACTGAATATTTTATAAAAAGCCTATGAAAATTTGCCGATTCACAATCGAAAATCAAATCAAAACCGGAGTTCTGGAAAATCAGACGATTTTTCTTCGCGATAATAACGAAAAAACAAACGAATCGTATCGTTTGGACGAAGTGAAGCTTTTGCCGCCGGTCGCTCCGTCGAAAATCGTTTGTGTCGGCAGAAACTATGCGGAACACGCGGCGGAATTAGGCAACGACGTTCCAAAAGAACCGCTTCTTTTTCTCAAAGCGCCGTCTGCCGTAATCGTTGACGGCGACTCGATTGTCATTCCCGCGCAGTCGAACCAAGTCGAACACGAAGGCGAACTCGCTTTGGTTATCGGACGCGTTTGTAAAAATTTGACGGACGATTCCGCCAGTTTGGAATATGTGTTCGGTTATACAATTCTTAACGACGTTACCGCGCGCGATCTACAACGCGCAGACGTGCAGTTTACCCGCGCCAAATCGTTTGATACATTCTGCCCGCTGGCGTCAACAATCGAAACTGATCTGGATGCGCGCGACATTCGCGTGACCACAAAAGTCAATAATGTCATCAAACAGACCGGACGAACTTCGCAGATGGTTTTCTCCGTAGAATTTTTGATCAAATATATTTCGCGGCAGATGACACTGCTGCCCGGCGATGTGATTGCAACCGGCACCCCTTCGGGAGTTTCGCGATTGCAAAACGGCGATGTGTGCGAAGTGGAAATTGAAGGAATCGGCACATTATCGAATCCGGTAGTCAACGCCTGAGAAAACAAGTTTGTAGATTTAAAAAACCTGCGCCCAAAAAGATGAAACGATGTCCAAAATGTTCCGCCGATTATTTCGACAATATGCTGGAATTTTGTCTGGAAGACGGAACAAAACTGGTCAATCCGAATCAATCGAAAATTACCGAACGAGCAGTTCCGCCGCCGACCGAGCTGCTTTCGCCGCTCGAAACGGAAACGATTTTCATCGCCCAAACGCCGGAAGACCCAACACTACCTTCGGAAAAATCCATTGCGCCGGAAAAGATTACCGCCAGCCAAGACGCGGCAGCCGGACGCGCCGCGAAAATCAAAGAAGTTGTGACGAACAAGTGGTATAAAACGCTCGAATTTACACCGCTGATTTTAGCACTCGCCCACAATTACTGGCAATGGCTTTATTTATCGAAGCAAAATTATTACCAATTTTTCGATTATCTGCTGTCAGCGAATTTTATTATCTGGTTTGGTTTATTGATAAGCGGTGTAACTTTTGGCATCATTTCATTAAAATACGGCAGAAGTAAAAGTTTTGCGATTACGGCGCTGGTCGTTCTCGCTGTCAATCTTTTGCTTTTTATGGTACCGAAATAACCTGTTTAATTTTGAGGACGAAAATTTATGAAATTTTTTATTGATACGGCTAATTTGGATGAAATCCGGGAAGCCAACGAACTCGGTTTGATTGACGGCGTGACAACAAATCCGTCGCTGATCGCCAAAGAAAAAGGCGTTAATTTCAACGA
This sequence comes from Acidobacteriota bacterium, assembly GCA_005790265.1. GTDB lineage: Bacteria > Acidobacteriota > Blastocatellia > Pyrinomonadales > Pyrinomonadaceae > SXVE01. The sequence continues at coordinate 3,268 of SXVE01000556.1, forward strand.
ACACATCGCTAAAATTTGCGAAATGGTCAGCGGCGATGTTTCGGCGGAAGTAACATCGCTCGAAACCGAAGGCATGCTAAAACAAGGTCGCGAGCTGGCAAAAATCGCACCGAATGTGGTGATCAAATGCCCGCTGACGCTCGAAGGATTAAAAGCGACGAGAATCTTTCGCGAAGAAGGAACAAAGGTTAACGTGACGCTCTGCTTCTCCGCCGCGCAAGCTCTTTTAGCGGCAAAAGCCGGCGCGACTTACATCTCGCCATTTATCGGAAGACTGGATGATATCGGTCAGGACGGAATGCAACTGATCGGCGACATCGTGCAGATTTACGACAACTACGATTTCGATACGCAGGTGTTAGCGGCTTCGATTCGTCATCCGATGCACATCGTTGATGCGGCGCTCGTCGGCGCTCACGTTGCGACGATTCCGTTCAAAGTAATTCAGCAGCTTTCCAAGCATCCTTTGACCGACAAAGGTCTGGAATCTTTTATGAATGATTGGAAAAAAGGCGGTTTTGAATAAATCAATAATTTCTATTTTTGAATGCGAAGAGGGCAATTCGGACGACCGAATTGCCCTCTTCGCGTTTATAAGAAATTACAATGTCGTTAATAGCGCCGCGCTAAATATAGACATTCAAACGATTTATGATAATTAGCAAGCTAGCTTTATATTTTTAGTTTGCTAATTATCAGTAAGCTAATTATAATTGATTAGCTAGCTATCATACTTATTTTTTATGGAATTCAATAAATCAATCAACTATTTATTCAATCAGGTTTTTAACGCTTACCGAGCGAATTTGGAAACCGAATTAAACAAAATTAACCTGCACAGCGGGCAGATTTTTGTGCTTATTTGTCTGTGGAAGTCAGACGGGCTGAGTCAAACCGACATCGCGCGCGAACTCAATCTTTCGACTCCGACCGTCAACAAAATGATTAAAAGTTTAATCGAAGGCGACTTTATCACTTCTAAAAAAAGCGAAAACGACGGGCGTGCAACCGAGATTTTTTTGACTGACAAAGGTCTGGAGATTCAGTCGGACGTAGCCGAAATATGGAAAAATTTAGAGACTGATATTTACTCAAATTTAACGGAAACCGAGAAAATGATTTTCCTTCAACTGCTCGAAAAAACTCGTGATAATTTGTTGTCGTGAACGATTAAATCTGTAAAAATTGAAAATGCTTGTCATCGAGAACGATTAAATTTGACCGATTAATTGCCGTGTTTTTTGGTTTAGATTTTCCCGTCTCGCATTGTTCGATAATGACAAAAAACTTTTATGAAAATTTTATTAGCGACGGATGGCACGTACCACAATGAATTTGCGGCGGAAGTGTTTGGCAGAATCCGACTCGCCGACGGTGATACGATCAAGATCGTCTCCGTGGTTGATATGGCGTTGCCGTTTGCGGTTGATGTTTACACAACTCAGCCGCCGACCGCGCTCGAATTAGAACAGCGATTTAAGAACAACGCCGTTGCCATTCTGACGCAAACCGAAGAAAGCATTCGCGCCGCGTGCTCGAACACCAATATTTTATTGTCGTCCGAACTTTTAATCGGCTCGCCGGAACGGAGAATTGTGGAAACGGCTGAAGAAATGGCGGCGGATTTAATTGTTGTTGGATCGCACGGCTATAATCGTTGGGAACGATTGCTGCTCGGTTCGGTGTCCGACTCTGTCGTTCACCACGCGCCGTGTTCGGTCTTGATCGTGAGAATGACGAAAGAATCGTAAACTAATCGTGCTTTTTCTAATTTTTTTAGGCAGCGCAAATCGGCATAATGCGGCACGAGGCATCCGATATTTGTTCACGCCGGTAAAAATTATTTTTGCATCAGTTTCCAAATTAAAATTTTACATCACAAAAAATTGAAAAATTCCAATATAATTATTAACGCGCGCAAATACGACGGCAGTATTCACCGCAGTTGGAAATGTCGCTTAATCGAGCAAAGCGAATTTTTGTTAACTTTTGTCGGTGAATTTGAAAATGAAGTGATTCATTCAGAGCTCGGGGTTATCAGACCCGGTACGATTTCTTACGAATATTATTGGCTTAATCGCTACTATAATATTTTTCGATTTCACGAACCCAACGGTGATTTGAGAAATTTTTACTGCAATATCAATCTGCCGCCTTCTTTCGAGAATGGAATTTTAGATTACATAGATTTAGACATTGACGTTTTAGTCTGGAAAAATTACGAGTATCAAATATTGGATTTGGAAGAGTTTGAACAAAATTCGGTGAAATATTTGTACCCGTCAAAAATCATTCATCAGGCTAAAAAAAGTTTAAGTGAAGTCATCGGCTTGCTCGAGGAACGCCGTTTTCCTTTCGATTTTGTTCAGTAAATGCTTTAACTGTCGGCTTGCTGACTTTAATCGGGCAGCTTTAGCGTTTTGCCTTTAAGTATTGATAGTGATGGTTTTATAAAAATAAACAGAGCGAAAAGAACTTCACTCCATTAGTGTTATTTTTTGGCTCGAAAATATTTCTTCTTTTTTAATTTTTCCGGCAAAAAATCTTCGTCTGAGTATTTCTCGTAATTTTCACCGTATCCTAAATCTTTCAAAAGTTTCGTCGGCGCGTTTCTTAGGTTAAGAGGAATTGGCAGATTCCCCATTTTTCGCGCGTCTTCAAGCGCCGTTTTGTATGCATCGTAAGCGCTTCGATCTTTCGCGCAATTGGCTAAATAAACGACTCCGTGAGCCAGATTTATTCCGCATTCGGGCAATCCGATTGTTTCCACCGCGCGAAACACAGCGTTGGCGACGACGAGCGCGGTCGGCTGCGCGATTCCGATGTCTTCGGATGCGAAAATGACCATTCGCCGCGCGATAAATTTCGGATCTTCACCCGATTCAACCATTCGCGCCAAGTAATAAATCGCCGCGTTCGGCTGGCTGGCGCGCATTGATTTGATGAAAGCGCTGATCAAATTAAAATGCTCTTCGCCTTTTTTGTCGTACCGTAAAAATTTGGATTGCAATGTTTCTTTGAGCGTTTCAACCGTGATGTCATCGTAAAGCTGAGCGGTGTTTTCCAGCATCGTCAGCGCTTGTCGAGCATCGCCGTCTGCCATCGTGACCAGCCAATCTTGCGCCTCAGACGACATTTCAAAACCAGTCCGACCGAGAATTTTCGCAATATTTTCACCGGACAGTTCTTTCAAAACGAAAATTCTCAGACGAGAAAGCAGTGCCGGAATGACTTCAAAACTCGGATTTTCCGTCGTCGCGCCGATTAAAAAAAGTTCTCCGCTTTCCACAAACGGCAGCAGAAAATCTTGCTGCGCCTTATTAAAACGATGAATTTCATCGAGAAATAAAATTTTCGGACGATTGCCATCCGCCGTTTTTCCGACGATTTTGCGAATATCATCCTTTCCGGCGGAAACGGCGGAAAGCTCAAAAAACTCGGCGTTAACCGCGTTGGCGTAAATGCGTGCGAGCGTGGTTTTTCCGGTTCCGGGCGTTCCCCATAAAATAAAAGAAAAAATATGTTTTTGCTCAATTGCCAGACGAAGCGGTTTGCCCGTTCCGACAAGATGATCTTGTCCGACATATTCGTCCAGATTTTGCGGTCTGATTCTGTTTGCGAGCGGTTCCATAAATTTTGTTTACTGCATTTTTTCGCCGTGCGAATTTTCGATTTGCAATTTCGGCGTTTCGTTAAAAGTACCAAATAAAAAAATTATCACAATAAAAAAGCGGTCAACGACCGCTCTAAATTGATGTTTTATTTCGGTCAAAAAATAATTTATTTCGTCTGAATTCTTAAAAGATAACTGCACACGGCGACGGGAACGCCCGCGGTGACGGAAACTTTTTGATTGCTCGGAATTTCGTAATTGTTAATAATCGCCGGATTTCTGCCTTCATTAATCAGCCAGAAATTTCCTTGTCCGTCGGTTATCAAAGTCGCGTGACGACGACTGATCTCCGGATCGCCTTCGAGCGCGATGTCAACCGGTTTCGATTTTGAGCCGCGACCGATGGAAATTTCCGTTTCATAAATCGGCAGAACATTCTGCCGCACGCCGCCGCGCCAGATTTCGAGCCGGTAAAGCTCGGTTTTTCTTCGCTGAACGTGCGTCATTTCTTCGCCTTCTTCCGCCGTCGAGCGAATTGCTTCGGCAATGTTCAACTGCGGAACGGTCGGCAGAATTTGCGGCGCGGTCGAACGCTGCGTAAAATTCGGCGACTGCACCGGATTTGAGTAACCGCTTTGATAAGGAGTCGGCGGCGCGGGCGAATCGTGCACCGCGGTTTGCGGATTGCCGGAATTATTGGACGATTGCAGCTGCGCTGAATTTTTCGGTCTCGGCAAAACACCGGTTTTGTTATCGTTCGAAGAATCTTCCCAGCTGTGCTGAACGCGCACGTCGCCTTTTTCGAGCGTGCCGTCAACGCGCAGTTCGACGACGAAGGTTTTGGTTTCCAATTTTTTCTTGCCGGAAATCTCTTTCGCCCGTTCCGCCAGAATATGATACAACCCTTGTTCCAGCCCTTTGCGCTTAATTCCCTGCCATTCTTTATCGTCTTCGCCGCTGAGAAAAATAATGTATTCCGTCGGAATAATCGTCGTTCCCTGCGGCAGCGGAACCATTTCGTTCTGCATCACTTCTTCGACCGCGCGGGCGATTTTGACGATAAATTCTTCCGATTTGCTGCGCGGTTTTACTTGGGCGTCACGCGCGGCTTCTTCTAAAACGCCTTCGGCATTGTCGCCGTCAATCCATTTTCTGACTTTTTCTAACACACTCACTATGTTTTCACCTCGATATTTCTACTGTATCATCACCGGCGCGTGTTTTGACACTGATCCAGCCGCGATCAACCCAATTTGCGTTTTCCTTCGGGCGTCCGTGCTGCGCGATTCGCACTTCATACCAATTTCCGTCGCTCGAAAGTATTTCCAAACGAGAATCTCTCGTCACCAATCCGACCGGCTGATTTTTCGTGCTCGGATCGGCGCGCAGATTTATATCAACCAAAGCGACGGCTTTTTGCGCGGAAAACGGATTTGTGATGCCCGAAAAAATTCCCCGACCGCGAATGTAATTGTGCGTTGCGTACAAAATTCCGGCAAATGAACCGAGCAGCAGTAAAAATATCAAAACGCGTTTCAAAGAATTACCGCGATTGTGCTTCGGTTGAACGATCATTTCCTCAACGACAACATTCCCGCTTTCGTGAATTGGCGGCTGGCGGCTCGGCGCTTTTTCAATTTCTATTTTTTCGTTTCCGTTCGCTAAACTGCCGCCGTACGGTTCGCCGATTCTGATGACGAGCGACGGATTTTTCAATTCGGGCGGCAAATTTTTCAAACGCAATTCTTTTGATGTATTAAATCGAGGTTCCTGCGGCGCGATTGGCGTGTAGCCTTTGGCTACGTGCGGTTGCGGAATTTTTTCCGTTGGCAGCGGCGCGGCGTAGATTTTTTGCTCATCAACAAACGATTTTAACTTCGCCAAATCGAGCCAGAAATCGTTGACCGTTTGATATCTGTCTTTCGGATTGCTCTGCGTCGCTTTTCTAATTATTCCCAAAAAATCCGACGCCCAATCTTCCTGCCGGCAAGCGTAAGGCAGTTCCGTAATCGGCTGATTGGCATACGCGCGCGGCGATTCGCAGGTGACTAAAACATACGCGGATTTTGCCAGCGAATAAATATCGGCGGCTGGCGTCAATTCGGTATAAGTCAGCGTGTCGGCGTTTCCGGAGAGCATCGGCGAATGCTCGGGCGGCGCGAAGATATTCGTTCCGACGCGCGTAATCGGCGAATCCGACTGTGTCACGCGCGCGACGCCGAAATCCGCGATTTTGACTGTTTCCCGATCTTTCGTCAGCAGCAAATTTTGCGGTTTGATGTCGCGGTGAATAATGCCGTTGCGGTGCGCGAAACCGAGTCCGGCGCACACTTGTTCAAGATAAAACAAAGCCTGTTTGAGCGTCAGACTTTTTTCGCGGCAGACTTTCGCCAAATCTCCGCCTGACAAATATTCGAGCACCAAATAATGAAAAACCGTTCCGCGCAAATCGCGTGCGGTTCCGTGTCCGAGCCGACTGATAATATTCGGATGGCGAACGCGATCGAGCGCGACCGCTTCGTTTTGAAAATTTTCGACGAGTGTTCTTTCGAGATCAGCATCAAGGTCGTTTTGCAAAAAAACATTCAGCGCCTTGATAACGACAATGTTATGAACCGACTGCGGCGCAGCGAGCGTGTCACGAGCCACATATATTTCGGCGTAACTTCCGCGTCCGAGCTGCTCCTGAACATTATAACGTCCGTCAAGACGTGTATTTAACAGTGAAAGTTCTCTCATTTAATGTCGCAGTATCAATATTTCGTAAACGACCGACACATTCAAATACGTTCATTATAAATTTAAAGTTCGCAAAACACATAAACGTTAATTTTCTCAATCTTAACGTTTGAAATCATGGTCGGCAAGATTCTTAAATTCGATGCTTTCACGCGTTGCGGCTGGCATTTGCTTTGCTAAACGATTCGGCTAAAATAATCCGTACTAAAATCATTTCACATTCGTTTACTTTTTATATTTGATGGCAAAAGAAACTTCAGTCAAACAAAAAAATAATCTGTCGCTCGATTGGCTAATGCGCGGATCGTTAGCGAAATTCGGCGAATGGTTCGACCGTTTGACCGGAAGAAACTGGCAGCCGTCGAGCAGTCTGGCAACCAGCGAATTGATTGAGCGTCTGAAAATACTGCTCGACCGGGAAGCGCGCGATCTGGGTTCGCGGGGAAGATTCGTGCCGCATAATATTAAATTAAAAATGCAATGGGACAAATTTTCGACCGATGCGGAAAAAGCTTTGACGACGCTCGAAAACGAACTTTTGACTGCCGCTGTTGATCATATTAATGACAATCGCTATCACACTTTCGCGCCGCTGAATCTGGAAATAAAACAGGACTATTTTACCGACGGCGTAAAACTGCACGCGAGTTTCGGAGGCTTTGAAGATGTTGACGAAGATGCGGAATTGAATGTTACTCTGCCTGACGTAAATAAAAATAAGATTGCGGCAGCAATTCGCGAAGTTGATTTGTCTGTAAAAATTATCGCTCGTTTTACAATCAACAATAATTTACAAACCGTTAACCTTCGATTAGCCGAAAACGGTCGTTTAAGCGTTGGGCGAAATAAAGAAAATGATTTAGCGATAGATGACATTAGCATCTCTAAAGTTCACGCTTCATTGGGCTTAACCAGCCAAAGTAACATTCAGATTGCCGATACCGGCTCGACCAATGGAACTTTCATAAACGGTCAGCGTATTCCTTACGGTAAATCTTTAACTGTGAATTCAACCGATAGTATTTCATTCGGCAATGTTGAAGTAAAACTTGATGTTATTCCGCAACCAATTGTAAACATTGAAGTTGAAGACAATTCATCAGAGAACTCAGTTGTAATTGGAGAATTTGAATTCAAGTCTAAAGCTAATATGAAAAGCGACCTAAATAAAGAATCAGCAAACAGCGACGAGGTTAACCGCATTAATATTGCGGATCGCACAATTAAAGTAGAAGCTGACAACACTTAATGCTTTTAGCTAACTAATTCTGTTAAATACAGATAATAAAGGAAATAACACTTTGTGGTTAAACTTTTACTTTTACAATTTGATTGGAAGAATTTAAGCCCCGAATCAATTTTCGGCGGGCAAATTTTGGAGCGCACTCCGGCTGGCTTAACAGTTATTTATCTGATCGGCGTGGCGATTTTGCTCGGCATCCTAATTATATCTTTTATATCTAATTTCCGGCGTCCCAAATTTAGGTTTGAGTCGGATTTACCAAAAGAAATAACGCGCAAAACAACACAGACTCTAACCAACAGAAGTTTGCGAATTTGGCAGGTTGTGTTTATTTTGCTTGCATTTACAGTGTTTGGCTTCCAAGTTTACTGGACGTATTA
>SXVE01000557.1 GCA_005790265.1 Acidobacteriota bacterium
CAGACTTTTCAATTAAACGCTAAATATCAAAAACGCTGGGCGCGTCTGAAAAACGCTCGATTTTTCACGGCAATCGGCGACGGCGCGGCGAACAACATCGGCGCGGGCTGCGTTTCTAAATCAAAAGCCGCGCTAATGATTGGAACTTCCGGCGCGATGCGCGTCGCGTTTGCAGGCACGATACCAGCAAAAATCCCGAACGGTTTGTGGTGTTATCGTATTGACCGCAAAAGAATTATCATCGGCGGCGCATTGAGCGACGGCGGCGGACTTTACGGTTGGCTGAAAGAAAATTTTCGTCTGAAAGATGATGATGACAAAACCGAAACTGAAATTGCGAAACGCGAACCTGCGGCGCACAATCTGACGTTTCTGCCGTTTCTCGCCGGCGAACGCTCGACCGGTTATCACGAAAACGCTTCGGGCGCGATTCTCGGTTTGAAATCGGCGACCGATACAATTGATATTGTCCAAGCCGCACTCGAAGCGGTCGCGTATCGTTTCGCCGAAATTTACGATCAGTTAAACGCGGTCGCTAAAATCAAAGAAATCATCGCGAGCGGCGGCGCGCTGAGAGAATCGCCGATTTGGACGCAAATCATCGCCGACGTTTTGCAGCAAAATATGAGTTTGCCCGACGTGCGCGAAGCGTCTTCACGCGGCGCGGTTCTGCACGCGCTCGAAATGATCGGCGCAATCGAAAGCATCGAAAAACAAAAAACGCCACGCGGTCGTGAATTCAAATTCGATAAAAAACGCCACGCGATTTACAGAAAAGCGCGAAAAAAACACGAAAAGTTTTATAATTTATTGATGAATGCAAAGGATGAAAAATTATGAAATCAATGATTTTCATCACAATTTTGATCTGTGGTTTTAGTTTTGCGACTTTCGCTCAATCAGAAGTTTCACCGCCTCCAATTGTTGACCCAGATGTTTTTTACAAAATGTCTTGGAAAGATGAAAAGTTGCGCCTAAAAAATTTTGCCCAAAGTCTTAATTCAGAGCGAGATAAAGTTGGGTTTATAACATTAAAACTTGATAAAAAAACAACGAAAAATCAGGCAAAAATCCGCCTGAATCGTATAACATACTATTTAGTTAAAACTGAAAAGATTGAAAAAAGCCGTTTTAAACTGATCGTTTCCGATAATAATGAAATTGAAGAAACGGTATATTGGATTGTAGATAGAACTCAGATTCCGAAAAGATAAAAATATATGACAACCGCAACCGAAACGAAAACTAATTTAGACCAACTTTGTATCAACACGATCAGAACTTTGTCGCTCGACGCGATTCAGAAAGCCGAATCGGGGCATCCGGGTTTGCCGCTTGGAATGGCGCCGACGGCTTATGTTTTGTGGACGAAGTTTATGCGCTACAACCCGAAAAATCCGAAGTGGTTTAATCGCGATAGATTTCTTTTGAGCGCCGGACACGGTTCGATGCTGATTTACGCGTTGCTGCACCTTACGGGTTACGATTTGCCGATGGACGAACTGAAACGCTTTCGCCAGCTTCATTCAAAAACGCCCGGACACCCGGAAAACTTTATGACGAAGGGCGTGGAAATCACGACCGGACCGCTCGGGCAAGGCTTTGCAAACGGCGTCGGAATGGCGATGGCGGAAGCGCATCTGGCGGCGAAATTTAATCAGGAAGGCTTTCCGATTGTCAATCACCATATTTACTGCATTTGTTCGGACGGCGATTTGATGGAAGGCGTAAGTTATGAATCGGCTTCGGTTGCCGGACATTTGAAGCTCGCCAATCTGATTTATTTTTACGACGACAACCGCATCACGATTGAAGGTTCAACCGATCTGGCGTTTAACGAAGACGTAACGATGCGTTTTGAAGCGTGCGGCTGGCACGTCATTACGGTCGAAGACGGCAATGATTTGGACGCGATTGAAAACGCGATTCGCGAAGCGCATTCGATCACGGACAAACCGAAATTGATTCGCGTGAAAACGATTATCGGTTTCGGAATGCCGAAACAAGGCACAAACAAAGCGCACTCGGACGCGCCCGGCGAAGAAGCTGTCAAGGAAACAAAACGCAATCTCGGTTGGGATGAAAACGCGCATTTTTACGTGCCGGACGAAGCCGCAAAACATTTTCTCGAAGCTGTTGAGCGCGGCGAGAAATACGAAAACGAATGTGAAGCATTAGTTGCGGAATTCGAGAAAACGCACGGCGATTTGGGCAAAGCTTTGCAGGAAACGCGCAAAAATAAATTGCCCGAAGGTTGGGAAAAATCTCTGCCGACGTTTGAAAACGTCGAAGCAAAAGCGACGCGCGCCTATTCGGGCGAAGTCATTAACGCGATTGCTCAGAGCGTGCCGCAACTTTTCGGCGGTTCGGCTGATCTCGCGCCGTCAAACAACACGGAAATCAAAGGCGCGGGCAGTTTTGAACCGGACAATTACGCCGGGCGCAACATTCATTTTGGCATTCGCGAGCATTCGATGGGCGCGGAAATGAACGGCATGGCGCTTTACGGCAGCGTGATCCCTTACGGCGGCACGTTCCAGACTTTTTCCGATTACGTGCGTCCGGCGATTCGCC
>SXVE01000558.1 GCA_005790265.1 Acidobacteriota bacterium
ATGTTGACCGGTAGTTGGTAAAATCTAAGTCGCCATCGTTTACGGTAACAGGATTATTTCCCGTGCGATTCTTAATGGCTTTGCTAAATGCGGAACGCAAATTAAAAAAATCAATATCGCCGACGGTCGGCATCAATAAAACGTCGCAGTAATCGGGAATTCCCGTGCCGCTCAAATGCGTGTGCGAAAAGCCGAAAATTTCGTTGTCGGAATAATGATAACCGCTTGAACCGTCCCAGTTATCAACGCGCGTGTCGGGCGAGAGTTGCACCATTCCGAACGGCACGGTCGCGCCGGGAAACGTGTGTCCGTGTCCGCCGGTTCCGACAAACGGATTGACGTATTTGGTGAAATCTTTTGTTTGCGCGGAAAGATTGACGGAAAAAATCAGGGCGAAAATCAGGGCGAAAAAGCGGCATGTGACAATGGAAATTTGTGGCTTCATTTTTATTTTTTAATTTAAAGCAGTTCGAGAAAATTCGTCAATTCCGGCGGCAGTTCGGCGCGAAAATTCAGTCGTTCACCAGTTTCGGGATGCGCAAAACTCAAGCGTTCGGCGTGGAGAAAAAAGCGGTTCAAATCGGCGATTGCCTGCCGCACCGTCAAATCGCGCACGGTTTTGTCGCGTCCCGCATTGTAAGTTTCGTCGCCGACGACCGGATGATTGATGTGCGCGAGATGAACGCGAATTTGGTGCGTTCTGCCGGTTTTGATTTCGACTTTGAGCAAGGTAAATTTTTCGAATCGTTTGCGCACCGCCCACAAACTCAGCGCGTTTCGTCCGTGCGCGCGCACGCCCATTTTCGTGCGGTTGTGTTTTTCCCTGGCAATCGGCTCATCAATCGTGCCGTTTTCCGTTTCCATTTCGCCGTGCACGAGCGCGACGTAAGATTTGAAAACCGTGCGGTCTTTAAATTGCGCCGATAATTTTTCGTGAACGTCTTCGCTTTTAGCAACGACGAGCAAACCCGAAGTGTATTTATCGAGCCGGTGAACGATGCCGATTTTTGATTTTATGTTTTGGAATTTGGTTTGTTCGTCCGCGTCTTCATCAATTTTTAATTTTTCATTTTGAATTTTGAATCGGTGTGCAATCGCGTTGGCGAGCGTGCCGCCGGAAACGCCCGCGCCCGGATGAACAACCATTCCGGCGGGTTTGTTGATGACGGCTAAAAACTCATCTTCATAAACAATTTCAAGCGGAATATCTTCCGCCTCAAACCGTTCGTCATCGAGAATTTCGCCGAAATCTATTTCAATTTCGTCATTCGGACGCAGTTTATACGAAGATTTCGCCGGTTTTTCGTTGACCAAAACGTCGCCGTCGTCAATCATTTTTTGCAGGCGCGAGCGCGAGCGATTCTCGATATTTTCGACGAGAAAAGCGTCGAGCCGTTTGCCGGCATTTTCGGCAGCGATATTAAAAGTTGCAGTTTCAGATTCTTCGTTCACGTTTTTTTCCTCAAAAAATAAAAAATGACGCGAGGCTTGATTTCGCATCATTTTAACACGTCGGGTTTTTCCCTCGATTAATTCAAATTAGTTAAATCGCGTCGTTTTTCCGTGCCGTTTTCAAACGGTAAATCATAAAAACAACCGCGCCCGCCGCGACGATTAAGCTGATAATTTGCGATGTGGAAAGTCCGGTCGCGGTCGTCAACCCGAACAAATCGCCGCGCGGATCGTCGCGCACGAATTCGATGGTAAACCGAACGATTGAATAAATGATGCCGTAGGCGATTAAAACTTGCCCGTCAAAACGCTTTTTGCGGTGAATCAAAATCAAAATGCCGAACACGACGAGCATTGCGATTGATTCGTACGCTTGCGTCGGATGCAGATATAAATCCGCGCCGTCCGGTCCGTAAATCGGAACGCCGGTAAATTCGTGCGCGGCTTCGGTAAAATGAACGCCGAAAATCGAATCGGTCGGCTTTCCCCAACAACAACCGGCGGCGAAACAGCCTTGCCTGCCGAAAAATTGTCCGAGCGCGACGCCGGGTGCAAACGCGTCGGCGACTTTCCAAAACGGCAGTTTGTAAAATCGAATCAAAATTACGAGCGCGAAAAATCCGCCCAAAAATCCGCCGTAGTAAACGCCGCCGGAGCGCAAAAAATCCAGCGAGAAAATCTGCACGTTTTCTTCGGTAAAAAACATCAGAATTTTCGAGCCGAGCAAACCGCCGATCAGCGTCCACAAACCCAAATCGTAAATTCGCTCGCGCGGCAACCCGTCGCGCGCCGCCAGTCGCGCCGCCGCAAAAAGCGCGAGCATCATTCCGACTGCTAAAAGCAAGCCGTATGTGTTAACGGGAAAACTGCCGATGCGAAAAAGTTCTGGATACATTTTTTAATTTTGGATTTTTAGATTTTGGATTTTGGATTGCCATTAACTGACGACTGTCCGACTTCAGCGTTTTCCGCAACTGGTTTCTTTGACAAAAACATATCCAAAATCAACAATCCGGCACCGAAGCAGATTGCCATATCAGCGACGTTGAACGTCGGGTAATGCCAGTTTCCGAACTGCACGTCAATAAAATCTACGACGAAACCGAGCCGCGCGCGATCAACGACGTTGCCGATGATTCCGGCTAAAAGCAGCGCGAGCGCGCCTAAAATCCGGTCGTCGGAACGCGGCGTGCGCCAGAAAAAATACAGTACAAGCGCGGCGGCAACCAAAGCGACGGCGGATAATCCCCAGCGTCCGGCGTCGCCGTGATCGTCGAGCATTGAAAAAGCAACGCCCGGATTTTGCGCGTAAACGAAATTCAAAAATCCCGGAATTACTTCTTGATCGCCGTCGAAGCGCAGGCGGCGAACCGCCCACGATTTCGTCGTCTGATCAATCATAAAAACCGCGCCCGTTACGAGCAGATAACCGAGTTTCCAGAAAATATCTTTTTTATTCAAAATTAAACCTCAATTTTTTGGATGATTTTTTCCAAACATCCTTTGGCTTAATGAAAAATAATTTCTCATTATGATTTTTCTTTTACGCCGTCGCCGCGCTTTTTTCGATTTCGCCCAGAGCCGCCACGCATCTTTCGCAAACGGTCGGATAATTTTCCGCTTCGCCGACTCTGGTCGAATAATTCCAACAGCGTTCGCACTTTTCGCCGTCAGCTTTTAAGACAACGACTGTAAACGCATCGCCTTCGTGCACTTCGACTTGCGAAACGATAAAAACGTAGCGCAAATCTTCGTAAAACGGCAGCAGAAACATCATCGTTTCTTTATCAACCGTCAATTTCACTTTCGCTTCGAGCGACGAACCGATTTGTTTAGCGATTCTAGCTTCTTCGAGCGCTTTCAAAACTTCGTCGCGAATCGCAAAAACGCGTTCCCAATCGCTCAAAAGTCTGGAATTATCCGCGCCCGAAGTTTTCGGAAATTCGCTCAAATGAACCGACGCGAGTTTCTGCGCGGGCAGATTTTCGTACGCTTCGTCCGCCGTAAAAGCGAGCACCGGCGCGATCAAACGGCACATTTTGTCCGTGATTTCGTAAAGCGCCGTCTGCGCCGAACGGCGTTCCAAACTTTTCGGCGCGAAAATATAAAGACGATCTTTGATAATGTCGAAATATCGCGCCGACAGCGTGACGGTCACGAGATTGTAAAGCGTTTGATAAACCGTCTGAAAATCGTAATTTTCGTAACCGCTCAATACTTCTTTCGCCGCTTCGTCGAATGCCGCAAGCGCCCAGCGGTCAGTTTCGAGCATTTCCGCATACGCGACCGAATCGGTTTCCGGATTGAACCCGTCGAGATTGCCGAGCGCGTAACGCAAAGTATTTCTAAATTTTCGGTAAGCGTCAGTTACGCGCTGCAAAATCTCGTCCGAACAGCGCACGTCTTCGGTGTAATCGACTGCCGCCGCCCACAAACGCAGCACGTCGGCGCCGGATTTGCCGATGATTTCCTGCGGCGCGGTGACGTTGCCGACCGATTTCGACTGTTTTTTTCCTTCGCCGTCAACGACCCAGCCGTGCGTGATAATTTGTTTGTACGGCGCGCGGTCGTGCGCCGCGAGTCCGCACATCAAGCTCGAATTGAACCAGCCGCGGTATTGGTCGCCGCCTTCGAGGTAAACGTCAGCCGGAAACTGCAGCACATCGCCGCGCGTTTCAAGAACGGCGACGCACGATGAGCCGGAATCGAACCAGACGTCCAAAATGTCGGTTTCTTTGCGAAAATCCTGACTGTTGCAGTGCGGGCACGCGAAATTGTCGGGCAAAAGCTCGCTTTCCGGTCGCGCATACCACGCATCGGCGGTTTCTTTGGCAAAGATATCGGCGACGTGATCAACGATTTTCGGGTCGGCGACCGGAACATCGCATTTTTGACAGTAGAACACCGGAATCGGCACGCCCCAACTTCGCTGCCGCGAAACGCACCAATCGGGACGATTTTTGAACATATTCGCCATCCGGTTTTCGCCCCACGACGGATGCCATTTGACGTTTTCGATTTCGCGCAAAGCCTGCGCGCGCAGCGATTTATCTTCCAAATTGTCCATCGCGATAAACCATTGCGGCGTCGCGCGAAAAATCACCGGATTTTTACAGCGCCAGCAATGCGGATAACGGTGTTCGTATTGTTCGGAAAACAAAAGCGAACCGTTGGCGCGCATTAATTCGACGATTTTCGGATTCGCCTGAAAGATATTTTCGCCCGCAAAATGCTCGACTTCCGACGTGAACCTGCCCGCGTTATCAACCGGACAATAAACGTCCAAGCCGTATTCCTTGCCGACCACAAAGTCGTCGTTGCCGTGTCCGGGCGCGGTGTGCACGAGTCCGGTTCCGGCTTTGCTCGTTTCGCTTTTTTCGCGGGCGTCCGCCACGTCAAGTTCGGTTTCCGCGTCGGCTTCGCCGCCCAAAGTGACGTGCGTGCCGTTCATTATCAGCGATTCGCGGTCGAGATACGGATGTTTCGCTTTCATCCGGTCGAGTTTCGATCCCTTAAATTTCGCCAGAATCGGCGGCAAATGACGTTCGCCGTTTTCGTCCGGCTGGCTCAAACAGCATTTGACGAACACGAAACCGATCAACTCCGACGCGACGATTAAAACTTCGTCGCCGCTGACGACCGCCGCATATTCGTAATCGGGATGAACCGAAATTCCCAAATTCGCCGGAATCGTCCACGGCGTCGTCGTCCAAATCACGAGCGAAACTTTTTTATCCTTTAAATTCTCATCAATTTCCGCCGGATCGGTTACAAGCGGAAATTTGAC
>SXVE01000559.1 GCA_005790265.1 Acidobacteriota bacterium
GTCGGATGACTTTCCGCATAAAAATCGGCGCGCGGCTGCAAAAGAGCAATATCCGGTTCCGGCTCGTTGTATTCGTCAATGTGAATCGGATTTTGACCGGAAACTTGGACTATATCGCCTAAGTTTCTTTCCAAATATTTGCTCAATCTTCTAACAACGCTGGCGTATTTGCTTCCGATGCTCATTTTGTCTATCAAATAACCGTCAATAATTTCCCAGCCGCTTTCCTCCGGCAGAATTCCGACTTCGGTCATTTTGCGAAAATCTTCGACGCGAAATCTTTTCGGGACTATTTTCGGAACTTTTTCTATTTCGGCAACTGATGTCATATTTTTAATTGTTTGTTTTGATTTGCTTTCAATTTTTATTAATCGTAACGAATGCGCGGATCTAAAAATCCATAGGAAATATCAACGATCAGATTGAAAAGCATAATTAAAATCGAAAGAAACGCGACGATTCCCAAAACGAGCGGTTCATCGCGATTGAGGTTCGCCTGAATAAAAATATTGCCGAGTCCGGGAATGGCGAAAACTCGCTCAATAACGACGGTTCCGGCGAGCAGACCGGCGAGCGCAGGACCGGTGTAGGAAACGACCGGAATAATGCCGCCGCGCAACGCGTGTTTGAGCAGAACGGTTTTTTCGTCCAAACCTTTTGCGCGCGCCGTGCGAATGTAATCGGAACGCATCACTTCGAGCATTCCGGCGCGCGTCAAACGCGCGATGTAGGCAGCGTAAACGGCGGCGAGCGTGATGACCGGCAGCACGATGCTTGAAATTCCGCCCCAGCGCGCGGGCGGAAAAATATACAGACCGAGCGAAAAAATCAGCACTAAAATCGGACCTAAAACGAAATTCGGCACGGAAAGTCCGAGCATCGCGAGCGCCATTGAACCGTAATCAAATATCGAGTTTTGCCGGAGCGCGGCGGTAATTCCCGCCGTCAAACCGATGGCGAGCGCGAGCAAGTAAGCCAGAATTCCGATGGTCGCCGAATACGGTAAATGGCGGCGAATGATTTCATTGACCGATTGCCCCTGATATTTGAGCGATTCGCCGAAATCGCCGCGCACGACGTTGCCGATCATGATGAAATACTGCTGATACCAAGGTTTATCGAGTCCGTATTTTTTCTTGATGTTTTCTTCGACCGCCGCCGGCAATTTCTTTTCGCTCGAATAAAAATTGCCCGGCGCGAGACGAATCAAGCCCCACGTGACAGTGACGACGAGCAGCGCCATCGGAATAATGATAATTAATCGGCGTAATATAAAACTCAGCATCGTTTTTATTTTCTACTTTTTAGCCTTCTTTCTATTTTTAATCGTTGCCGCCTAAATTGCTCTTTCGTTACAACCTTTTTTATTCGACTTTAGCGGTCGGAGTCGCTGTCGCCGTCGCCGCCAGTTGCTTTGCTTTTTCAACTTGCGCGTCCTGCGTCGCTGTTAATTGTTTGATTTGTTCGTCAACCGCTTGATCGCTCGCCTTCATAATATTGTTCGCGTTCACGTCCCATTTGTTCGGGTCGGTCTCGATATAAG
This sequence comes from Acidobacteriota bacterium, assembly GCA_005790265.1. Taxonomy (GTDB): domain Bacteria; phylum Acidobacteriota; class Blastocatellia; order Pyrinomonadales; family Pyrinomonadaceae; genus SXVE01. The sequence continues at coordinate 1,544 of SXVE01000559.1, forward strand.
CGAATTTCCAGGCGTGCAGCGTTCCCGGATTTGGGTAAAAACCTTTGATATAAGGCTTTTTCATCCAGCTCGTTCCGGCGGTCGAAAGCGGCACGACGATTTGCTGCTGCGCCAGGTAAAATTCGGCTTCGGCGAGTTTTTCAAAACGTTTTTCTTCATCAACCGTATTGTTCGCGTCGTTCAAAATCGCGTCGTACTTCGGATCGTACCAGCCGGTTGCGCCCTCGTTGACCTGCGTGTAAAAAAGTCCCAGAAACGTAAACGGATCCATATAATCGCCGACCCAGCCGCGCCGTCCGAAACCTTCGTATTCAACGTTTGAAAGCAGCGGCAAAAACGTTTTGAATTCCATATTTTTGAGCTGAACGGTGATTCCCAAATTCTGCTTCCACTGCGCCTGCACAAATTCGGCGACGGCTTTATTGCTCTCCGCCGTGTTGTAAGTGATCGAAACTTTATCAACCGGAAAACTCGGCGTCGAATATCCGCTACCGCTTTTCTGCACCGCGTAACCGGCTTCGGTCATCAATTTTCGCGCGCCTTCCGGGTCGAAAGTTCGTTTTGCCCAATCTTCGGGCGAGATTTTATTTTCCTTTAATTTTTCCGCGTAAACTTTTTTTCTGGCTTCTTCATACTTCGGAAAAATGCCTTCAGGCGTCATATCGGTCAGAGGCTTAATCGTTTTGCGAAATTCGGCGAGCGCTTCGCGGTCAATCGCGAGGCTGAATGCCTGCCGCACTTTCACGTTGTCCATCGGCGGTTTTTTCACGCTGATCACGTAAAATTCCGTCGCCACTTCCGGATGCAGCTGATATTCGTCTTTGTATTGGCGAATCACTTCGTTCCACGCGGCGGGAACCGTGTGATTATAAAGCGCGTCAATGCGTCCGGCTTTATAAAGATTCATCATCGTCGTCTGCTCGTCGAGCGGATAAAATTCGATGCCGCTTAATTTGACATTCGCTGCGTCCCAGTAATTAGGATCTTTGGTCACGACGAGTTCGTCATACGGTTTGTGCGCGACGACTTTGAACGCGCCGCTCGTCACGATATTTGCCGGTTTCGACCAGCCGATGCCGAATTTTTCAATTGTCGGCTGATGAACGGCGCGGAAAAATTGGTGCGCCAGCAAACCGAGAAAAAACGGCGCGGGCTGATACAATTTAATTCTGACCGTGTAATCGTCAACCGCTTCGATGCCGATGTCTTCGGCTTTAACCGGAACGAGTTCTTTGCCTTCGACGGCGGCTTTTAGTTTCGCGTCTTTGTCAAAAAGTTTCGTGCGGCTTTTCGCATCGCTCGGCACGGACAATCGTTCGGGCGAATCGAGAAAGCGGTGAAATTCGCTGTCGCCGCCGAGCGCGGCGTGCGGTTGCGCGGGCGTTTCGGTTTTCGCCGCCGGATCAGCGCTCGGCGCGGCGAAATCTTTTTTCAGCAAAAATTGCCCGTTCGCATCTTTGACGAATGATTGTCCGGAATTAAAGGCTTCGGCGTATTTCAAGTAGTAAGCGAGATAAGCGTTGCGCGCGGCAAATTCCGGCGTCAAACCGCGGCGGAAAGTGTAAACGAAATCTTTGGCGGTAATCGGGTCGCCGTTGGAAAACTTGGCGGTTTTGCGCAGATGAAAAAGATATTCGGTGCCGTCCGCGCCGATTTCCCAGCTTTCGGCAATCGCCGGAATCGGCTCCATTGTTTTCGGATGATATTCGACCAAACCGTCATACAGCGCCATATAAATTCTCGCTTCCGGCTGTCCGGTTCCGACTTGCGGATCAAGCGATTCCGGCTCCGAACCGGAAACGTAGCGCATAATATTATCGGTCGGCGCGACGGTTTGCCCGAAATAACGGCTGTTCGCCGAAGTCGCGCAGCCGATTAAAAACGAGGACAAAATTATGATCGCTGTAATTGCGCGAAACTGACTGAAACTAATTTTTGCCATAATTTTCGACTCCAAAAACTGTCCGTAACTGTCAGAAAACTTTAATTGCAGAACGCTCGACTATTTATTTTGAGAATGGAGAGAATTAAAAACCGTGTTACGCCTAAACTTATCACGTTATAAGATTTACAGGCAAGAAGTTTAATGCAGTGACGCTCAAATTAACAGTTTGCGTAACTTTTTTTGATTGTCGGGCGTTGCTTTTTCTTACCGGCTGAATGCAGTGTTACGATTCACTTTTTTCCTTTTTTGGTTGCCAGCCGATGTCAATTCGCACATCTTTGAGCGACGGCGCATCGAGCGTGTTGTTTTCAAAACCCGAAATGTAAGGTTTGACCAGTGAATAAGAGGTGGAAAAATACAGCGGAATCGCGGGAAGCTCAGCAATCGCGGCGTCTTCGGTCAAAATCAAAATTCCGTTGTTTGGCTCCAAAGTTTCGATCAGAGCGACTTTATCAGCCGCTTTTAACTCCGCGCGTTTTTCCGTTTCGTTCGTTTTAGAATCATCTTCGGCAGCGCTTTGACTCGAATTTTCGGCAGATTCGCCAGTTTCCGTCTCTGGCTGTTTGACGAGTTTCTTTTGCGGCTCAAAGATTTTCAACATATTCGCCGTTTCATTTGCCGTCGGCAGCACGACGCCGCGCCGCACCAAATCAAAATCGCCGTTTTCTCTGATCGCTTCAATCTCCGCGGCGTCTTTAACGACGATTTCCGTTTCGATATTCAAACTTTGTTTCCACATTCGGGCAACCGAACGCGCGATTTTGCGCTGCAAATCGTTGCGGTTGATGATTAATTTGACGGTCGGAAAATTCTCACCGTTTGCGTATCCCGATTCGGTCAGCAGTTGTTTCGCTTTTTCAGTGTTCTGCGTCAGCTTGGAAAGTTTTTCGCCGATAATCGGCAAAAAACCGAAAGCCGGTTCAGTCGCGCCTTCGGTGTCGCCTTCGGTCAATCGTTCGCGGTCAATCGAAATCGCTAAGGCTTCGCGCACGCGGTGATCGTCGAACGGCGCTTTTTTGCTGTTGAATTCATAAAAATTAACGGCGCTGTGCGTCGTGCGGCGAAAATCATCGTACGGAGTTAACAATTTCAGCGCGAGCGGTTCAAATTCGACGTTCGTCACGGCGTCAACTTCGCCGGCGCGATACGCCGACAAAGCTTTTTCCGCGTTTTCCGCCGGAACGAAGCGCACTCTTTCGAGTTGGATTTCCGATTTATTCCAGTAATTTTCGCTCCGGTCGAGCGTTACGCCGTCCTGCCCGACCGAAACGATGCGAAAAGCGCCGTTGGTCACGATTCCGGCATCGAGTTTGTCAGCTTCGAGACTCGCGCCGCCGTCGTAAACCGGACGAAAAATCGGGTGCGCGACGAGCGACGGAAAATCTTTGTCCGGCGCGATCAGCGACACTTTCAAAGCGTGTTCGCCGAGTGCTTCGACGCCGAATTTCACGTCAAGCGACGCGGCGATTTTGCTTTCGTTTTTTTTCTCGCCGATTTTTTCCGGCGCGGGCGGCGCGTTCTGTATTTTCGGCTGGTTCGATTGATTTTCAGCCGTTTTGATATCGGGCGTCGGCAGCAAAACCGGCGGCGTGGCGACAACGGATTGATTCGGCAAAAGCGGCGAACGCGGCTCGGCGATGCGGCTCAAGTCAATTTCATTGTCGGCGGCGACCGTAGACGATTCGACGGCGGATTTTTCAAACGGCATTCCGACGATATTTTGCAGCAAATCGCGGTGCGCCGCCTGCGCGCCCAATTTTCCCAAACGCCGCCACGAGCTGACAAAATCTTTAGCCGTCACGTTTTTCCCGTTCGACCATTTCGCATCGCGGCGCAATTTAAAAGTCCAGGTTTTGAAATCTTTCGACGAATTCCATTCCGCCGCGATTGCCGGAATCGGTTTCAAAGTAATCGGATCGGTTTCGGTCAAACCTTCAAAAATCGCGCGCACCACATCGGTTTCCGGCGGCGCGCCCGCTCGCGCCGGGTCAAATGATTTCGGCATTTTACCGTTGCTCCAGCGAAATTCTTTTTTTTGCGGCGGCGCGGTTTCCGCATAAAACGGAGTGATTTGCGGTTTTTTCAGTTCGTTGCAGGCGACTAAAAACAACGAGGAAAAAGCGAGAAAAACGTAAATCGAGCGAGAAAACGACAAACTACGCGAAAACGAGCGAAAACAATCGCTGATTTTCGTGCTGATTTTCATCTTTCCCGTTCGCATTATTTATTTTTTCTTCTATTTTTAAGTTTTCAATTTGCGGCGCGCTATTCGACCAAAAGTTTTAATCGCTCGAAAATTTCAACAGTTTGTTTTCGCGTTTCCTCAAAACCGTTTGATGAATCAATCAAAAAATCGGCGTAAAGTTTTTTTTCCGTTTGCGGCATCTGCGCGTTAATGCGTTTAATGGCGTCGGCTTCGCTCAGGCTGTTGCGCTCGATCAAACGCTGTAATTGAATTTCCGGCGCGCACCAGACCACGATTAATTTGTCGAATCTTTTGTAACCACCGGATTCTATCATCAAAGCCGCATCAATCAAAGCAATTGCGCGCCGGTCGCGTTTTTCGCATTCCGCCAGCCATTCGTTCTGCGCCGCAAAAACCAGCGGATGCACGATTGAATTGAGCGTTTTTCGTTTGGTTTCATCGGCGAAAACGATGTTTCCGAGCCGCGCGCGGTCAAGTTCGCCGTTTGCCTGAAGTATTTCCGCGCCGAAATGCTCGACAATTTTTCGCCAGCCGACCGTGTGCGGCGCGACGACCGCGCGCGCGGTTTGATCGGCATCGAGCACGAACGCGCCGAGTTCGCGCAAAACTTCGCAAACATATGATTTGCCGACGGCAATCGAACCGGTTAAACCGACTTTGAGCATCGTTCCTTTTTTTATTTGTTTCGTTTTTTATTTGCCGCGCTGATGACGCGCCGCTAATTTTTCGATGTTGAATTCGGCGATTTCCGCAAGCGTCAAACCGAGTTCGTCGGCGCACGCCGAAAGATACCAAAGCACGTCGCCGAGTTCGTCTTTTAATCGCAGGCGAATTTCTTCGGTGATTTCGCCGCCGAAATCGCGCTGAATTTTCTTGACGATGTTGGCGACTTCGCCCGCTTCGCCGGTCAAACCGAGCGTCGGATATTCCAGATTTTTCAAACGATTCGGATAAAGCGCCGTTTGTTTGGCTTCCGATTGATAATCTTCAAAAGAAAGTTTCATAAAAATTTCAAACCGTCGCTCGCGCATCATTAACGAGACTTTTCCGCAGTCTTCTTTTGACTGCCGCGTCAACCGTATTCCTCATCAGCATCGCGACGGTTAAAAGTCCGACGCCGCCGGGAACCGGCGTGTAATCGGCGGCTTTTTCCGATGCCTCGCGCGGATTAACGTCGCCGACCAGCGTGAAACCGCGTTTTTCAATCGTGTTGAGACGCTTTTCGAGTTCGCTGCCAGAAAAAAGCTCGCGCGCCAGTTCCGCGTCCGCAACATTGTTGATGCCGACATCAACCACCGTCGCGCCCGCTTTCAAGTGTTCGGCGCGAATAAAACCGGCGCGACCGATGGCGACAACTAAAATATCGGCTTGCCTGGTGATTTCCGCGAGTTTTTCCGAGTAGCGATGCGCGATTGTCACGGTCGCGTCTTCTTTTAAGAGCAATTGCGCCATCGGTCGCCCGACGATATTGCTGCGCCCGACGACGACGGCGTGGCGTCCGCGCATTTTAATTTCAAAGCGCTTGAGCATTTCGATAATTCCCGCCGGAGTGCACGGCGCGAGCGCGTTTTGTCCCTGCGCGAGCCGTCCGACGTTCAGCGGATTAAATCCGTCAACGTCTTTTTCGGCGTCAATTGTTTCCAGAATTTCTTTTTCGTTGATTTGTCGCGGCAGCGGCAATTGCACCAGAATCCCGTCAACTTCCGCCCGATTATTCAAATCTTCGACCAATCGCAAAAGTTCGGCGTGCGACGTTTCCGCCGGCAGATGATGATGCTCGGAAATCAAACCGAGTTCCTCGCTCGTTTTCACTTTATTGCCGACGTAAACCGCCGAAGCCGCATCTTCGCCGACGCGTACGACTGCCAAACACGGGCGGTAACCGTGTTCGGTTTCAATTCTTTTCACATCGTCGGCGACTTCGCGTTTAATGGCGTCGGCAATCTCTTTTCCGCTTAGGATTCTGGCTGTCATAATTTTCGATTTAATTTTACGGAATTTTCGTTTGATTGTCAGTTTTCAAGGCTTGAAACAATTAATTTAAGCAAAAAGCGCGGCACCTGTCAGTCTGCTTTTTGCGATGATTCAGCCGCTTTCGCTTTGTTAATTCGATCAGCGCTGAAAGTCGGTCTGAAAGTTGCATTCGAGGGCAAATATGTTTTTCGGCAGTAATTCAATCTCAAAATTATTCTTCATTTTCGCTTTGTTCGTCGCGTTTGGCGGCACCGCATTCGCCGTTTCCCCATTTTTCGACCGCGATGAAAAAACCGATCTCGCCGTTTTTCGTCCGGGCAATCGAAATTGGTACGCGCATTCGAGCGAAAATCAATCTTTTTCGGCTTTGCAATGGGGAACGGCAACCGACCGTTTGGTTCCCGCCGATTATGACGGCGACGGTTTGACCGATTATGCGGTTTGGCGACCGGAAAACGGATTTTGGTATGTTCTGCGCAGCTCGAACAAACAGCTTTTGGCGGTGAAATGGGGAATGCAAACCGCGATTTCGTTCGGCACGGTTTCCGACGAACCGGTCGTCGGCGATTACGACGGCGACGGAACCGCCGATTTAGCGGTTTGGCGTCCGACGACCGGCGTTTGGTACGTTTTGAAATCATCGAAAAACTTCGACGCCAATTTCGCCGATTCGTTTCAGTGGGGAAAACTCGGCGATATTCCCGTTCCGGCTGATTACGACGGCGACGGACGCACCGATTACGCCGTTTTTCGCTACTCGGAAAATCGCTGGTATATTTTTCAAAGCAAAACTGCAACGTGGCTTGTTTCCAATCTCGGCGCGCCGGGCACTGATTTGCTCGCGCCCGAAGATTACACGGGCGACGGAAAAACCGACATCGCCGTTTACCGCCACGGACTCTGGATCGTCGAACGCAGCGAAGATCATCAGTTAATGTTTTTCAACTTCGGCGCTTACGACGACACGCCGGTTCCCGACGATTACGACGGCGACAACAAAGCGGATTTTGCGGTTTACCGGCGCGGCGCTTGGTACATAATGCAAAGCGCGACTGCACGAATGCGAGTGCACAATTTCGGTATGCCCGACGATGTTCCGGTCGGCTCGCTCAAAGTCAAACCGAGCATTGTCGGAATTCCTTGACCAACTCGAAAACACGCAAAATCGTTTAGCAATCTATAAAATAAAGAATAAGAGCGGCAATGAAATGTTTAGTTGCACATTTCATCGCCGCTCGCGCGTTTGGCATTTGCTCTTTTTTCTTTCGCTGAATCACGCTAAAATTCTCTTGATGAAATTTTCAAAAGTGTTTTTACTCGTTATTTTCGGCGCGCTGATGTTCGCGCGCGCCGATGCTCAACCGGCGACGCGCGCGAAGATATTTGAAGCGATTGAACAGCGAAATTACGCGCTCGCTCTAAGCGAACTCAAAAATTTCAAAGAAGCGGACAGCAAAACTTTTGAAACGAATAACTACGATTATCTGGCGGCGCGGATGGCGGAAAAATCCGGCGATTTGGCGGCGGCAATGGCATATTTTCACGCGACGGCGGCGCGCGATTCGATTTTAAAGGAATACGCGCTGTGGCATTCGTCGCGGCTCGCGCGAACGAGCGGCAGTTTAATGCTCGAACGCATTTATTTGCAAGAACTTATTGCTTCGTTTTCCGACAGTTTGCTAAACAACGGCGCGCGAAATCGTTTGCCGCGCAGTTATTTTGAAAGCAAAAATTACAGTTCGGCAATCGCGCTGCTCAACGCGCCGCTGATTAACGGCGTGTTAGCGAAAGACAGTTCAGCCGACGCAAAACCGGAAAAAATTGTGCCGAGCTTACCGGCGCTTTCAACCGCCGCCGCGCGCGAAAACGCACTGTTGCTCGCGCAGGCGTTTTTGCAAACCGGCGAAACGGCGCGGGCGCGCGAGATTTTCGCCAAATTAATCGCCGAGTCGCCGAATCCCGGACAGCCGGACGATTATGCGCTCGAAGCGGCTCGCGCGCTTGACCGAACGGAGATCGGCGCGGAAAATTTCGGCAAACGCGTCGCGCCGCTGTCCGATTACGAGCATTTGCGCCGCGCGTCAATTTACACTTTTAATCGTGATTACGCCGCCGCGCGCCTGCATTACCGCGCGATTATCGAAAATCACCCGACAAGCGGAATCGTGCCCGACGCGATTTACCAAATCGGACGCGCTTTCGCGCAATCGGGCGAAAATATCGAAGCGATCAATTGGTTTGAACGCGCGCAGCAGCAATTTCCCGAACATCCGATTGCCAAAGACGCTCTGGCGCAAACGGCTTCGATGTATGCGCGGCTCAACAAACCGCGCGAAGCCGTCGCGCGTTATCAAAAACACATCGAAAAATACCCGAACGCCGAAAATCCGGAACGCGCTTTTCTGAATATCATTGACACTTTGCGCGACGCCGGAGAAACGACCGACGCGCTGAAATGGACGGCGAAAACGCAGGAAACTTTTCGCGGTAAGTTGCCCGAAGCGCTCGCGCTTTTCGCGCAGGCGCGCATTCGCATCGCGCAGAGCGACTGGCAAAACGCGCTTGCCGATCTGGAAAAACTGCAAACTTTCGCCGATCTCGGCGGAACGCGCGTTCCCGGCGGCACGAATCAAGCGGAAATCACGTTTTTGAAAGGTTTCGCGCTCGAACAAATGCGCAAATACGCCGAAGCGATAGAAGTTTACCTTTCAATTCCCGACGGCAGAAACGAATATTACGGCTGGCGCGCGACCGAAAGATTGAAAACGCTCGCCAGTGAAGAGAATGCGCGACCTTTGATCGTCGGAAAAATCGGCGAATTCAGTGCAAATATCGAAGAAAAAACCGCCGAAACGCAAAAAAAATCGGCGCAGTCGGTTTTGCGTTTGACCGATTCGCCGGAAATCCGCGCGAAAATGCTCGACGTTTTGCGCAAAGTTTACGCCGTTCTGCCCGACTATCAAAAAGTTCCGAATTTCAAGTTACTGGAACTCGGACGCCGCGAAACGCTGAAAGAAAAGCGCGCGTTTTCCGCCGAAAATTATCATCAAAATTTGGCTGACGAGCTTTTATTTTTGGGTTTATACGACGAAGCCGCGCCGGAATTGGAAAAAGCGCAAACGGAAAATCGCCGCGCCGAAACGTCAAAACCGAAAATAAACGAAGCGCCCGAAAGCGCACAAAATCCGAAAACCAAAACCCAAAATCCAAAATCCGCCGATTTCGCTTATACGCTCGCCGTTTTTTATCAGCGCGGCGAAATGGCGCACCGCGCCGTCGGTTTCGCCGAACCGTTGTGGCGCAGCGTTCCCGCCGATTATCAAATCGAATTGATGCCGCGCCAGCAAATCGAGCTTTTGTATCCGGCGCCGTACGCCGCTTCGCTCGTTAAATTCGCTGCGGAAAGACAGGTTGATCCGCGTTTCGCGCTTTCGATTATGCGGCAGGAATCGCGTTTTCGCGCCGACGTGAAATCGTATGCGGCGGCGCGCGGTTTGATGCAGTTTATTTCGACGACCGCCGACCGCATTGCCGGCGAACTCGGACGCGAAAATTTTCAGCAGGACGAGCTTTACCATCCGCCGACGGCGATTTTGTTCGGCTCGCAGTATTTGGCGGATTTGTTCAAACAATTTCCGAATCAACCGGCAGCGGTCGCGGCAAGTTATAACGGCGGCGAAACGAATGTCGCGCGCTGGATGGCGCGTTCCAAGACCGAAATGCCCGACCGATACGTTCCGGAGATTGTTTTTTCGCAGTCGAAAGATTACGTTTATAAAGTGCTGGCGAATGAACGAGTTTACCGGTTTTTTTATGACGAAAACTTGAAACTCAGATAAGCTGAAATACTTTTTCCCGAATTGCGTTTCCCGCCGCAAAAAAATTAATCTGTTAAGCGACTGATTCCATCCGCCGCCGGTCAACGAATACATTTTTATGCGCTATCTAATTATATTTTTATCCGCAGTTTTTCTGTTGACCGCTTGCCAGAAAACCGAAACGTCAACGTCGCCGACCGCTTCGGAAAATGCCAAGCGTTACAATTTGGAAGGCAAAATCGTCTCTGCCGACAAAGCCAAAAAGACTGCCAAAATTGACCATAAAGATATTCCCGGTTTTATGGAAGCGATGACGATGGATTTTCCGATTCGCGAAGATTGGGTGTGGGAAGATTTGCAGCCGGGCGCGGAAATTCGCGCCGAACTCGTCGTTGACAATCAGGCGAAAGATCCGTTCTGGCTCGAAAAAATCGGCATTATCGCCGCGCCGAATCCGAATCAGCCCGCGCCGCCGATTGACGACCGATTCGCGCAAATCGGCAAAGAAGTTCCCGATTTTACGTTGACGAACCAAGAAGGAAAACGCTTTTCATTGAAAGATTATCGCGGCAAAGCGCTGGCGATTACGTTTATTTATTCGCGCTGCCCGCTGCCCGATTTCTGCATCGCGATGTCGAAAAACTTTTCCGACCTGGCGCTGAAATTAAACAACGAACCGGAAGCGAAAGAAAAAATCCGTTTATTAAGCGTTTCGTTCGATCCGGAAACGGACACGCCGGAAAAACTCAAGCAGTACGGTCTCGGATATTTAGGGAAAAACGCCGCGCCGGATTTTACCGTCTGGCAATTAGCGGTCGGCAGCGAAAAAGAAGTGCGCGGCGTCGCTGATTTTTTCGGACTGCGTTACGAACTGAACGAACAGGACAAAACGCAGTTTAATCATTCGCTGCGCACCGCCGTCGTTTCGCCGACCGGCAAAGTAACGAAAATTTTCGCCGGAAACGATTGGACGCCGAACGATCTGCAAAAAGAACTGCTTGCCAGTTTTCAACCGCAATAATATTTAAAACCGGAGACGATTCCGCTAAAATTTATTGATCAAAAATGACACCGAAACTGCCGCCGAATGAAGACGAAAGACTGAAAGCGCTGCTCAGTTACGACATTCTCGACACATTGCCCGAACAAGCCTACGACGATATTACGCTGCTTGCTTCGGAAATCTGCGGAACGCCGATGGCGGCGATGACGCTGATTGACGAGCATCGTCAGTGGTTTAAATCGAAAGTCGGGATTGAAGGCAGCGAGACGCCGCGCGACATCGCTTTTTGCGCGCATGCCATCGTTGAGCCGGAAAAACTGTTTATCATTGATGACGCGGCGAACAATCAGGTTTTCGCTGACAATCCGCTCGTGACCGGCGATCCGAACGTTAGATTTTACGCCGGAGCGCCGCTCGTGACCGGCAGCGGCGAAGCGCTCGGAACGCTGTGCGTCATTGACGATAAACCGCGCCGGTTAAGCGAACGCCAGCAATCATCTTTGCGCGCGCTCGCCCGACAAGTAATGGCGCAGCTCGAATTGCGGCGCAAAATCACGCAGATGAATCGCGCCAACGCCAGAAGACGCCAGGCGGAAACGGCGCTGCGGCAAACCGAAGAGCGTTTTCAGATGTTTATGAATCACAGCCCGACCGTCGCCTTTATGAAAGAGGAAAACGGTCGCTACGTTTACATCAATCGTTTGATGGAAGAGCGATTCAACATCACAGCGGCTGAAATAATCGGCAAAACCGATTTCGACTGGCTGCCGGAAGAAACGGCGCGCACGATCAGTAAAACCGACGCGGTGCTGATCGAGAATTGGAAAGCGGAAGAATTAATCGAAATCGTCCCGACGCCCGACGGGAGTTCCGATTCGTGGCTCAGCTTCAAGTTTCCGTTTATGGATTTGGAAGGAAACAAATTCGTCGGCGGCGTCGCGATTGACATTACCGAGCGCAAAAAAGCCGAAGAGCTGCTGAACGCGAGCGAAAAACGGTATCGTCATCTTTTTGAATACAGTCAGGGATTTATCTGCGTGCACAATTTCGACGGCGAAATAATTTCGATCAACGAAGCCGCCGCGCAGTCGCTCGGTTACCGAGCTGACGAGATCATCGGCAGAAATTTCAAGGAATTTGTTTCGTCCGATGTGCACGAGCTTTTCGACGTTTATATCAAACGCGTGCGCAAAAAATCGAAAGACGAGGGTTTGTTGCCGATCAAAACACGAACCGGCGAAGAACGCATCTGGCAATACCGCAACGCGGTTTACGATGACAGCGGAACCGCGCCGTACGTGATCGGTTACGCGCAGGATATTACCGAATTGAAACAGGCGCAGAAAGAATTGCAGAATTTGTCGCTCAAAGACGATTTGACCGATCTTTACAATCGGCGCGGGTTTTACACATTAGCGACGCAAGCGCTCAAAGTCGCCAATCGTCTGCGCAAACAGTGCGCCGTGATCTACGCGGATCTGGACGGTTTGAAAAGAATCAACGACACTTACGGTCACGATGTCGGCTCGGAAATGATTAGCGAAACGGCGAAAATATTTCGCTCGTTTTTTCGCGAATCCGATATTATTGCGCGCGTCGGCGGCGATGAGTTTGTCATTCTCGTTCAGGACAGCTCGGAAAAAGGCGTCGAAGTAATCAGAGCCCGGATTGCCGAACGATTTGAAGAATTTAACAAGGACGGCAATCGTCCATACCAACTGCACGCCAGTCTCGGAATCGTGCAGTCGGAGCCGCAATCGCCGCAGAAAATCGAAGATTTGGTCAAGCGCGCCGACGAATTAATGTATCAGGAAAAAAATCTTAGAAAAGCGGCGCGCTGATAAAAAAACATTGACCCGAAAAAAAATGCGCGCGGCTTTTTTCTAATTTATCTCATTAATCTAATTCGTTTGGCGCATTTTTTGCGCAATGATTTTCATTTGCATTTTGAGTTCGGTTTCGTCAATCTTTTTCGCCGCGCCGTCGCGGTAAAGCTCCTCGCCGGCAACCATCGTCAAACGAACATCGCGCGCGCCGGACGCGAAAACGAGCGCCGAATAAACGTCGTGAACCGGCATTTGCGCGACGTTTTCCAGTGAAAAAACCGCCAGATCAGCTTGCTTTCCCGCTTCGAGCGTACCGATTTCCGTTTCCAAACCGAGCGCCTGCGCCGCGCCGAACGTTGCCGTTTCAAACGTTTGCTGCGGTTCGATAAAACGTTTGTTCGACGGCAGAGTTCGCGCGGCGAGTGCGCCGAAACGCGCTTCTTCCAAAATGTCGCACGCGTTGTTGCTCGCGACCGAATCGCTGCCGAATCCGACTTTAATCGGCGCGTCAAGAAATCGTTCGAGCGGCGCGATGCCGTGTCCGAATTTGGCGTTTGATTTTGGGCAATGCGCGATGCGCGCGTCGTTTTCGGCGAGCAAGCGAACGTCGTTTTCCGAAACTTTGACGCAGTGCGCGAGCAGCGGTTTTGAACGAAGAACGCCGCAGCGTTCGAGTAATTCAACCGAAGTGCACAGCGGACTGTGCCACTCGAAACCGTATTTCGCATAAACCGACGCGAAAAATCCGGTTCCTTTCGTCATTAATTCTTGTTCCGATTCCGATTCGGCGACGTGAATCGTAGTTTTGACGTTTTCGCTCAATGCGTATTCGGCGATTAATTCAAACAATTTCGGGCTGACCGTGTACGGCGCGTGCGGCGAAAGTCCGACTTTCACCAGTTTCGTTTCTGTTTCTTTGAGCGCCAGAAATTTTTCGCGCAGTTTTTCAAAATCTTCGCGCGCCGTTCTGTTGTCCGGCGCAAATTCCGTTTCCTGAAATAAAACGCCGCGCAAATTGTTTTCTTTGAGCGCGGCGAAACCGGCGGCACCGAATCGCCCGATGTCGCCGAAGCAGGTAACGCCGCCGCGCACGCCTTCGAGCGCACCGGCGATTGCCGCGATTTTCACATCTTCTTCGCTGAGTTTTTCGGCACGCGTCGTCGTGAGTTTCATCAGCCACGCGTAAAAATCGTGCTCGACCGTGTCGAGAAAACCGCGCATCGCCGTTATTTCAAGATGCGAATGCGTGTTGATTAAACCGGGCGTGATCGCCGCCGCGCCGAAATCTTCGAGCGGCGCTTCGGGAAATCGGGCGGCGAGTTCGCGGCGCGTGCCGACCGCCACGATGCGGTCATTTTCAAATGCGACCGCGCCGTTTTCAATCGGCGCGGAAGAAACGGGCACAACGTATTCGGCGGCAAGCAACTTCATAAATCATTCGGAAGAATTCAAAAAAACGCGCAAACAAAACGAGAGAGTTTAATCAATAAAATTTCCTGCGCCGGTTTCGCTGTAACGTTTGAGAATTGAAGAAACGTAGGCTTTGGTCGAGGAAATATTGATTCGCTCGATAAATTCGGCTTCGGAAATTTTGCTTCGATCAACGTCTTTCGTCCATTCTTCGACGCGGCTCGCGCCGGCGTTGTAAGCGGCGAGCATCATCGCTTTTTCCGCCGGAGAATCGCGAAATTTTTCGCGCATTCGTTCAAGATACCAGCATCCGATTTGAATATTTCGCTGCGGATCGCGCAGAAATTCGCCGGTATTTTCGGCGATCTGTTTTTCGTATTCCTTGAAGCCGGTTTCTTTCGCCCATTCGCGCGCGACCGTCGGCGTAACCTGCATCAACCCGACTTCTTCGGCGGCGCCGATTTTCCAGGCGCGAAAAAAAGTTTCTTCGTATATCACGCTCCACACGAGTTTGCGGTCGAGCCGGTAAACGCTCGCCTGCTGCTCGATCAGCGCATCGTAGCGATGAACCCAGTAATTGTAGAAAAGATATGATCCGGCAGCCGAGCAGACGATGAAAAGTAGTAATCCTGGAAGCAAATAACGGCGCATTTTTATTGAAAGATGGCGTTTCAAACAGCGCGGAAAACAATCGCATTCCGCCGCATTTTTGGGAAAAGCGCGGCAGCAAAGGAGAGTTTAATTGTGCGTCGAAACCAGTATTTTAGACGATTTACAACTTGAACTTTAACAAATTTTCGGCGGCGGCAGTAAATAAAAAATCAGCAGCAGCAGCGCGTTTTCCGCTCGGTACGCGCTGTTTAATTCGGTCGTTTGAAACTTTTCCAGAAATCAATCGTGTCGTGCCGCCGGTCAACGCCTTCGTAGCGGCGGCGCGAATTATTTTCGCCGAGAATGTGTCCCTGCAGCCAGACATCGGCTCTGAGAAAAGCGCCGACGGCGAGTTTTTCTCCGTTTAACGCGCGCTGATTAACGAGAATCTCAAGTTTAATGTCGCCCGCATCGAGAAAAATCCAGTACAGATCGTTCCCCGAAAAACTGTTGCGCAGAGAACTGAAATCGAGCACTTCGCCGCCGACGCTCCAATCGTTTTTTCCAGCGATGACATTGATCGTGATTTCATCGAACGAGCGCCAGAACGGTTTTTCCGGCGCTGCCAAAACTTCGGCGCGATACGCCAAGCCGCATAAGCCGACGCGCAGAATTTTCTGTTCAAAAATGCGCGTGCCGACCTCGGTCAAATTCTGCAATTCAAAAAGCACTTCGGTTTCCGTGTCGTCAACGAATCCGTGAATGACGGCTTCGCCTTCGTGCGCCGCTTCGGACATCACCCACGGCGCGACTTTTTGTTCGTATTTGGCGCGAAACGCCGGACGGCAATCGCCGGAAAAAACTTCGCCGCTCGCCGCTTCGTAAAGCACCGACCAAATCTCCAAACCTTCGCCGAGCTTTAAACAACGCCCGTGAAGAACGCCGCTTTTGCGCGTCAGACGCGAAATTTCGCCGTTCGCGCCGACGTTTTCCGTCAAACTGTTGAGCGCGGCTTGATTGGCGATTTCGATGCCGATGGCGTCAAAGGCGATTTCCATACAATTATAAAACGGTTATTTGATCTATAAAACGCTTATTTAATCTCGGCGTTCAATTTTGATTTCGGACTTGGACTTTTCGTCTTTGCCGTCGGGTTCATTCAGGGCGTGAATTTTTTCGGCTGCCGCATTTTTTCCGGCGCGCACCATTTCCGCAAACAAATCCGCATCGTAATCGGCTTCGCGCGCCATTTCCTGTTTTATTTCAAGCAGAACTTCCAAAAATCTTGTTCGGCGATACATATATTTCTCTGAATATAATTGTCAACCGTTGTGCAGAAATCGTCAACTTCCGAACCGACGAATCGGCGGCGAATCAGCTGTGAACGAGAAATTCCGGCGTAATGATGACGGGCGAAAAAAATCCGGCGGCGGTATTGAACAAACGAATTCGCGCCTGTTTGCGAACGTTCGCCAAATGTCCGAAGTTCCACGTGACCAGATAATCAACTTTGTGAAACGAGGCGAGCGCGACGTGAAAAGCGTCCGCCATAAATTTGCGGTGAAAAATGCCGCGCGAAATGTAGCCTTCGGCGAGAATGGCGACTTCTTCGGACAATTCGAGCTGCGCCAGCGGTTTGATCAGATTGAGATAGCCGGTGCGGTGCGGTTCGGCGACGCGTTCGAGTTCGCGCTGCACGAGCACCGAACTAAACGCCTGATATTCGCCGAGTTCGTGTTCCCACCAGCGAATCGTCAAATCGCGCCGAAAACCGTCGCCGTTGTCGAGATAAGCGCCGACCACCGACGTTTCGAGATATAAACTAAGTTTCATTCATCTAGTTTCAGGTTTCGGGTTTCAGGTTTCAAGTTAAAAACAAGTTAAAAATCAAAACCGAAAATTATAACGCCCAAACTCAACCCAAAACCCGAAACTTGAAACCTGAAACTCGAAACCTGAAACCTGAAACTTACTTCTTGACCGGCACGAAGATCACTTTCGAGTTTTGAAAATCAAACGTCAGACTGTAATTGCGCAGAAAATTTCCGCCCAAGATTCCGGCTTGGACGAAACCGGAAGTTTCGTTGATCAAATCGAGATCAAGCGCGACCGCCGTGATGCTTTCGCGCGAATGACTGCCGAAAGTCAGGCGCGGCAGCAGAAACGAAGGCACGTCTTCGGTAATTCCCGCCGCGCCGATGACGCGCATTTTTTCGCCTTTGGCGATGCGGCTCATCTCTTCGGAACCGGCGAGATCGTCGGAAATCACCGAAACGCTCGCGCCCGTATCAACGATGAAATTGAGCGGAACCGTCAAGCCTTCGAGCTGCACTTCGCCGCTCAGAAATCCGCCGGAAGTCAACCGCAACGGTAACGACAACGCACTGTTCGCCGCGGTTTGATCGCGCAGAGAATCTTTTCTCGTCAGCGAAAAAGACAAACCGCCGTAATCAATCGTCGTCAAAAATTTGGAAATCAGCGAAAGTCCGATGTAGCCGTCAATTTTTTCGCCGTGTGAATGAAATTTGCGAATGTAAATCGGCACGTTTTTGATTTTGACGCCGCCGACGCCGACCGAACGCAGAAAACCATAAACGATTTCAAATTTGCCGTCGCCGCCGATGCCGCGCGCAAATCCGCCGCGCGCCACCGATTTTATTTTCAGCCGTTCCGCCGTTTTATCGGAAATAACGCTGATGCCCGAACCGGTATCGAGCACGAAATTGAGCGGCTCGTCCTTATCATTTATTTTTAATTTAATAATCGGACGATTGGCGACAAGACGAAAATCAACCGCGGCTTTTTCGTCGCCTTCTAAAATATAAAGCGATTGTTTGTTGCCGAGATAACTCAGAAAATCAATCAAACCTTTGATGCGGTCGCGCCGGTCTTTGTCTTCGTCGCGCGAAATGAGCAGAAAAGTTTTATAAGCTTCGGCGGCTTCTTTGTAACGTTCGGCGCGCGCCGCAACTTGCGCGAAAGCGAATACGAAGTTCGGCTCGTTCGGCTCCAGATACATCGCCTCGTTCAAACTGTTGAGCGCTTTTGAAACTTGATTTTCGTAAAATTCGAGCGAGCCGAGCGCCGCCCAGCCGAGCGCTTCTTTTTTGTTTAAGGTCAGCGCGTTGTAGAGCGAAGCGCGCGCATCGCGAAAATTTCCCGCATTGAGCAGCGTCAAACCGAGCACGGCAAACGCGTAGGAATTTTTCGGTTCGCTGCGCGCGACGGCGATTGACAAATCATACGCCTCGACAAGCTGTTTGCGTTTGACCAAAACGTAGGCGAGTTCCAGTTTGGCGGCGGATTCGAGCGGATTGACTTCGATGATGCGGCGCAGCAGTTTTTCGGCTTCGATCAAATTTCCTTTTTTGGAAAGCTTCTGCGCCTGTTTCACCAGTTGCCGCGTTTCGGCATTTCCCGTCTGCTGAACGTCGGCGGCGCAAATCGCAGGCGCGGCGATAAAAAAGGACGAGCAGAGAAAAATCAAACACGAAATCTGCTTGAGACGGAAAGGGACGAAAAAAACGGATTTCGGAAAATTGCTGTATCTCATATCAAACTTCTCCTTTCCAGGCATTTAATTGTCGGTAAGTTGTTACATAATGTCGCGGGTTATTTGAGGATTTCGCCCGTTTTCATTGACCACAAAACCAAATCAAGCTCATCGAAATCAATCTGCGCGGCGGCGGCGAGATTTTTCAATTTCTCTTCGATTGTCAGATATTTCAGCCGCGTGCTCGGCGGTTTCGGATCATCAATGATTTCGAGTTCCGCCAAACTGCGCAAAATATGTTTGTCGAGAATGGCGTAGCCTTTTAAGCCGATGTTGCGCAGAAAATGACTCGCTTCTTTATAGCCCAAACCCTTGATGCCTTTTTCTTTGACCAGCCAATCGCGCCGCGCAAGCGGATCTTCAAAACTTGCGAGCTTTTCGCGCAGACGCAAACCGCAATGCTGCTGCAAAAAATCTCTGGAAGCGACGATGTAGCCGGAACGCGCGCGCGGGTAACGATGTCGTCCGACGAGCGCGTTCATCAATTCGTCGTGCGTTCCGGTTATCAAAAGCGGTCGAACGGCTTCAATCGAGCGCATTCCCATTCGCGCCGAACAGCCGCCGGTGAAAAAACAGAAAACCATTTCTTCCCACAACCGCTCGTCCGATTTGCTCGCCCAAATCGCGCTGAATTCGGCGAGCCGCGCCCGAATCTCATCGCGCCGTGCGGCATACGCATTTTTAATGTTTTCAATAGTAACGGGCTGCTGTTCTTTTTTCACGAAAATAAAGGGTTCGTCAATTTTATGAGCGTGCCGATTATAAGTCAATAATTTTTTTGAATACAGGCGTATTTCCGTCAAAAAACTTTTCACAAAACGCTTTTTCGTGCTATAAGAATTTCGGATGCTTGGCATAAGCGATTCTTAAATCTTCGGCATCCAAAAATGCGGAAACCACATCGAAGTTAGCGTCTTAAATTTCACCGCTGAAAACGGGAAAAAAGGATTTAGTTGATGTTCACCGGAAATGTTGTGCTATAATGCCGTCAGCTTTCCAAAAAGGTAAGTCTGCCGAATCAACCTTAAAAGAAACAGTAAATAATAAATTAATGAATAGATTTAGCGTGAATAAAACCCTTTGGCTCTCCTGCGTCGCTTTTTTGCTGTTCGTCGGCTCGAACGTGACCGAAAGTTACGGTCAGCCGGTGTATTCCAAACCGACGACGCCGGCGACAAAACCGCTTTTGCAGCCGATTACGGTCGCGCCGAAAGACGGCGTTAATTCATCTGAATCGCCGCTCGTCAAAAAAACGGCGAACGTTGCGCCGAGCGCGGCGACGGCGGCTCCGGCAGCGGCAAACAGCGCGGTAAAAACATCTTTCCCGCTGCTGCGCGATGCGGCAATTCCCGGTTATTCGGGCGTTTTGGTCGAAACGATGGACGGCAATATCGTCGTCGAAAGCTATTCCGATTACGCGTTTAATCCGGCGTCAAACGTCAAAGTGGCGACGGCTTACGCGGTTTTGAAAACGTTCGGTCCCGATTATCGTTTTCCAACCGATGTTTGGACGGACGGCACGATTGATGCGGCGACCGGCACGCTTTACGGCAATTTATACGTTTCCGGACGCGATCCGATGTTTAACGTCGAACACGCGACGGCGATTGCCGCCGAACTCAACCGCATCGGCGTCAACAACATCAACGGCGATTTGGTCGTAACCGACAACTTTACGATGAGTTACGGCGCAACAGCGCAGCGAGCAGGCAGTTTGCTGGCATCAACAATGAATTCGGTCAAGCGTTCGGCGGCGGCGAATACGGCTTGGAAACAGTATCTGATTAATTCCGGCAAAGTCGGACAGACGCAGGCGATGCCGAACGTCGCGATTTCCGGCGGAACTTACGCGCAGGCGATGCCGAGCAACGTGCGTATGCTTTTTCGGCACGAATCGGCTCCGATGCGCGAAATCGTCAAAGTCACGCTTTGTTACTCAAACAATTTTCTCGCGGAAAGACTCGGCGATATGCTCGGCGGCGCTTACGCCGTGTCGCGCGTCGTGCAGATGAACGCCGGAATCGCGCCGCAGGAATTCGTTTTGCAATCGTCGAGCGGTCTTGGCATCAATCGCGTCACGCCGAAAGCGATGATGAAACTGCTGCGCACGCTCCGCACGGAATTAACGCGGCACAAAATGACTTTCGCCGATATTATGCCGGTCGCCGGTGTTGACAAAGGAACGCTCGAACGCCGATTCGATACGGATTTTTCCAAAGGCAGCGTCGTCGGCAAAACCGGAACTCTGGGAAACACCGACAGCGGCGTCAGCAGTTTAGCCGGTGAAATCAACACGCGCAGCGGTAAATTACTGTTCGTTATTTTCAATCAGCGCGGCACGCCGAACCGTTTCCGTTCATTCCAAAACGGTTACGTTTCCTTAATTCAGGGACAATTCGGCGGCGCGGCGCAAATGACTTACAGCCCGATTCCGCTCGATGTTCGGCTGGCGAAAACGCGCATCAGCTATCCCGATTCGCGCGCGCGCGTCAACGAATAATCGTTGTTTGAACAAAAACCTAAACAGAAAAGGAAACGAAAATTTTTTCGCTTCCTTTTTTCATTTGCGCGTTTGTTCTAATTTGCGCGCTTGTCGAAAACCGATTGTTGCGGCAAACTTTTACGTTTGCAGCTACACGAAAAATCAATGAGCGAAAATAAAGAATCCCTGCCGAGCGAAGAAAACGCGGAAATTCTCGCCGAACCGAACGTTTCAGACGACCAAATCGAAGCCGAAAAACCGGCGACCAAACAACAGAGCGTCGCCAAATCAGCCGGAATCGTTTCGATTGCCGTGATGTTTTCGCGCGTTTTGGGTTTAGTTCGCGAACAAGTTTTCGCGTATTACTTCGGCGCGGGTTTTTTAAACGACGCTTATCAAGTCGCGTTTCGCATTCCGAACGTTTTGCGCGACCTTTTCGCCGAAGGCGCTTTGTCGGCAGCGTTCGTCAAGGTTTTCACCGATTATCAAATCAACAAAGGCGAACAGGCGGCGTGGCGTCTGGCGAGTCTCGTGATGAACGCGCTCGCCGTCGTTTTAAGCGTGATTACGATTATCGGAATTTTATTTTCGCGCCAGTTTATTAATTTAATCGCCGACGGATTTTCACCGGAAAAAGCCGCGCTCGCGACGACGCTGACGCAGATAATGTTTCCGTTTATTCTGCTCGTCGCGCTCGCCGCCGTCGCGATGGGCGTTTTAAATACGAAAGGAATTTTCGGCGTTCCGGCGTCGGCTTCCACGGTTTTTAATATCGTTTCCCTTTTTGTCGGACTCGGAATGGCTTACTGGCTGTCCGGCGGCGGTTGGCTGAGTTCGGCAGATCGCAACGCCGTGCCGAGCGACGCGGCGCAATGGGCAATCGTCGGAATGGCAATCGGCACATTGATCGGCGGCGCGGCGCAGTTTGTGATGCAGATTCCGTCGCTTTTCAAAGTCGGTTTTCGTTTCGTTCCCGCGCTGAGTTTCACCGACGAAGGCGTGCGCCGCGTAATGAAATTGATGGCTCCGGCGATTTTGGGAACGTCCGCCGTGCAGATCAATGTTTTGGTCAACACGTTTTTCGTGTCCGACATTGACGGCGGCATTTCGTGGCTCGGTTACGCGTTTCGGCTGATGCAGTTTCCCATCGGCGTTTTCGGCGTCGCGGTCGGCACGGCTTCGGTTCCGGTTTTATCGCGAATGGCGAGCGAGGGACGATTCGGCGATTTTCGCAACACGCTTTCTTCGTCGCTCAAATTGGTTTTTCTGCTGACTTTGCCGTCGGCAGTCGGATTAATCGTTTTAGGCGAGCCGATAATTCGCCTTATTTACGAACACGGCGGAAAATTCAGCGGCGCGGACACTTCGATGACGGCTTACGCGCTCGCCGGTTACTCAATCGGTTTGACCGGCTACGCGGCGATCAAGGTTTTATCGCCCGCTTTTTATGCGCTCGACGACGCGAAAACGCCGATGATTATTGCACTTTGTTCGATCATCGTGAACATCGCCGCCAGTTACGGATTCAAGATTATTCTCGTAAATTACGGCGCGACAACGACAAATCCGGCGGGTTTCGGACACGTCGGCGTCGCGCTGGCGACTTCATCGGTCGCGCTCGTCAACTTTTTCGCGCTCGCGCTGCTGATGCGCCGCAAAATCGAAGGCATCAACGGCGGAGAAATCATCCGGTCTTTTCTGAAAATCGCCATCGCTGCCGCGATAATGGCGGCGGTTTGTTACGCGAGTTATTATTTTCTGCACAATCAATTCGCAGCGCGCTCTTTTATTTTCAAATTAATCGAAACGCTCGTGCCGATTGCTCTCGGCGGATCGGTGTTTTTCGTCGCCGCGAAACTTTTGCGCGTCGGCGAGATTGACAAACTTTACAATGCTTTCGCCCGCAAATTGCGTTTGAAAAAATAAAAGCTCGCCCTGAAAATATTTCGGCGCTCTAACGAGCAGCTATCACAAGA
>SXVE01000560.1 GCA_005790265.1 Acidobacteriota bacterium
AATCGCCGGGCTGGTGGACGCGCGACGCAATTGAAAAACTTGACGAACTCGGCGGCGTCAAGTTTATTTCCGCGTCGCATCCGCACGGCTTCGGCGCGATTCATCAGCTCGAAGATTATTATCCGGGCGCGACCGTCGCGTTTCAGCGCGAAGCAGTTCAATTTACCAAAGCGCTCGCCGTTAATTTCGTGTTCGACGACGTGCTCGCGATTGATGAAGCGACGACGCTTTATCACGTCGGCGGTCATTATGAAGGACAGACGGTTTTGCATTACGAGCCGCGCAAAATTCTGTTTTGCGGCGACGCGCTGAAATTCGATTTGGACGCGGCAGGAAAAACCGTTGCCGTCAGCTGTCACAAAGCGTTTCACAAACAGATTCCGCTTTCCAAAAAGGAAATCGAAAATTATCTGCGCGTCATCGGAAATCTCGATTTTCGGCAAGCCTGCACGCCGTTTGAGCACGCGCCCGACGCTTCGACCGCCGTCGCGCGCCAGCTTTACGAAGAACAATTGGCGAGTCATCGAACGACCGCCGCGCCGCTTTTTCTGCGTCAGCCGGAAGAGGTAACAGATTAAATCCAAACTTTATGAACGAATCGAACAATCAAAAAACAGCCGCAACGCTTGAGAAATTTCGCAACGCCATTGCTTTGCGCGAAGTTTACGAATTTCCGATTTCCGCGCTCGACCGGCTCGGCATTCCGCTGCACTGCGTCGCATTGTGGACGGATCACGGCGTTTACTACGACGGATTCGGCTACGGCGCGGGCAACACGGGCGCGCAAATCGGCGCGTGGGGCGAAATATTGGAAACTTATTACGCGAGCGTTTACGCGCATAACGCCGCGCGCGTTTTCGCTTCTTATAACGAGCTGAAAGCGGAAAACCGCAACTCGGTCGAGCCGCCGAAACTTTGTCTTAATGCCGGTGCCAAATATTCGCCGGATAAAAAAATATACTGGCTCGAAGTCAATAACTTTTCGGGCGCGGGCGACGGGAAAACGCTTGTGCCGCTCGAATCCGTCGCGATTCATCCGGCTCACGCGCCGGAAATTGCAGCGGAAAATTTACTGTTTCGCCCGATCACTAACGGGCTCGGCGCAGGCGCGACGCTGGCGCAGGCGGTCGCGCACGGCGCGCTCGAAACCGTGCAGCGCGACGGCAACTGTATCACTTTTCGCGCGATGGATATTGGTCAGCGCATCGAACTCGACCAAATTAAATCAACGGAAACGCGCGAATTGCTCGCCGATCTCGATGCGCAGGGAATCGAAATCATTCCGAAACTGGCAGGCATCGTCGCCGATATTCCGGTGATTTACGTCGTCGGCTACGACCGCGATTTGCGGCGCGCTGAATTTTCGATGCAGATTTCCGCGTGCGGCGAAGCGGCGCATCCCGACCGTGAAATCGCGCTGAATAAAGCCGTGCGCGAATACGTTTCGGGTCGCGCGCGCAAACATTTTATGCACGGAACGCTCGACAAACTCGCGCGCGTCGCGCCCGCCGCATACGTCGAAAAAATGGTTGCGGGAAACGCCGATTGGGAAGAAAATCGCGCGCTCACAGCGGTAATGGATTGGGCGACCGCCGCGCACGAAGAAATTTTCCGGCGCATCGAGAAACCGATTTTGGAAACGCGCTCGACGGTTAAATTCTCGGAATTGCCGACCGCCGAATTTGCGCTGGGCGATTGGGACGCGATTCTTGAGCATCTGCAAAAGAAATTCGCCGCGCTCGATACGGAAATTTTATACGCCGATTTTTCCGATCTCGCTCCGGAAGGCGTTCACGTCGCGCGCGCGATTGTGCCGGGAATGGAAGGCGAAACGATGAGTTACGGGCGTATCGGACGACGAAATTTGGAAAGACTGCTTGAGCGGCAAAAAACCGATGAACGCATCGGTACACTCGTCGGCTTCGGCGCGGACGAAAAACCGGAAACAGCTCAAAAAATTCATTTGACCGAAAAAGACCAGCCGGATTACCCGAACGCGTGGCTTGATTTGGCGGCGGTTGAGCGGCAGGTTGGAGAGTTTTATGCGCTTTATCGCGAACCGGAAAGTTTCGCCGTCGGCAGAATTTTGCGCGACCGCGCTCAACAAACGGCTCGCTAAAATAAGGGGAATTTTTATGCAGTTACGATACGCTTACAACACGAACGGCGCGGCTAATCACCGGCTCGAAGACGCGCTGAGTTTAATCGCCGACAGCGGTTATGCGGGCGTCGCGCTGACGCTCGATCATCATCATTTCGATCCGTTTGAAGCGGATTTTGAAAATCGCGCTGAAGAATTAAAAAATAAATTAGACGATTTAAATCTGAGTCTGGTAATCGAAACCGGCGCGCGATTTTTGCTCGATCCGCGCGCCAAACACGAACCGACATTGCTTTCGCCGCTCGCTGCGGGCAGAGCGCGTCGCGTCGAATTTCTCAAACGGGCGGTTGATTTAGCGGCTATCACGCACGCCGAAGCCGTTTCTTTTTGGGCGGGCGTCAAAAACGAAACGGTGTCGGGCGCGGACGCGCAAAAATTTCTGCGCGACGGTCTCAAGGAACTTTGCGAGTACGCTGCTGCCAAAGACGTCTGTCTCGCGCTCGAGCCGGAACCGGGAATGCTCGTTGAAACCGTCGCCGATTTCAAACTTTTAAGCGCGGAATTTCCGCACTTGAAAATCGCGCTCGATACCGGACATTGTTTGGCGAGCAACGAATGCGAACCGGACGCGGCAATTGTGGAAATGCGCGAGAAAATCGGCACCGTCGCCATCGAAGATATGCGGCGCGGCGTACACGAACATTTGTTTTTCGGCGAAGGCGAAATGGACGTGCCGCGAATTTTGCGCGCGCTCAAAAATATCGAATTCGACAAGCTCGTCTGCGTCGAGTTGTCGCGCCATTCGCACTGCGCCGACAAAATCGTTCCGGCGGCAATTGAATATCTGCGCCGCGCCGAACGCGAATTGGAAAATCAAGCAATCGAACGCGCCGCCTGAAATGCAAGCCGAAAACCAAAAACCAAAAACCAAAAATCGAAAACCGTTGCGCGTTTGTTTTATTTCGCGGCGCTTTTTTCCGACGATTTCGGGAATGAGCGTTTACGCCGCCAATCTGCTGCGCGAACTCGTCGCGAACGGCGTTGATGTGACGCTCGTTGCGCAGTATCGCTCGGACGCGCTCGGACAAAAAGTTTACGGTGGCGGCGCGCCGCCTGCGGTTCCCGGCGTCAAAGTGATCGGTCTCGAACTCGTCGGCGAGCAAAACGGCGGCGATTTTGAATTTGACGTGCAGCGCATCGTCGAAACGGTTAAACGCGAACACGAGCTTGAGCCGTTCGATTTGCTGCACGCACAATACGGTTATCCGACCGGATTCGCCGCGCTCGAAGCGAGCAAATTATTAAAAATTCCGAACGTCGTTTCGATTCAGGGCGGCGACGGTCATTGGGTCGGCGTCGGCTGCTGCGCCACGCACCGCGACGCGATGCGTATCGTGCTCGAAAACGCGAACGAAATACTGATCGGATCGAAATCGTTTGCGGCGGAAGTCGAAGAAAATCACCGGGTTGATGCCTCAGGTTTCACGATTGTGCCGGGCGCGGTTGATACGAATCGTTTCACCACGCGCGGTAATTTTCGGGCGGGCGAAATGATTGACGCCGAAAATCCGAAAATTCTGTATCACGGGCGCGTTGACCGGCGCAAAGGCGCGCTCGATTTGCTCGAAGCGTTCGCCGCGCTTTTGCCCGAAACAAAAATCAGACTGCAGCTCGTTTATTCGGGCATCGGACCCGATTATGATGCGGTCGTAAATCGCGCCGCTGAATTAAATCTCGGCGAAAACGTCAAAATGCTCGGTTACGCCGAATACGAAAACGTGCCGGAAATATATCGCGCTGCCGACATTTTCGCATCGCCGACTTATGCCGAAGGTTTTTCCAATACGATTCTCGAAGCGATGGCGTCCGGTTTGCCGATTGTTTCAACGCGCGC
>SXVE01000561.1 GCA_005790265.1 Acidobacteriota bacterium
AACGCCGCGCAAATCCGATGTCGTCAGATTCGGATCGAGACCGGCTCGGAGAAGTTTGCGAATCATCGCCGCGTCGCCCGTTTTCGCCGCCCCAAACAGCTCGCGCTTTTCCTGATCGCGCCCGACGGATTTGCGCTCGGCGGCGTTTTTAGGAACGATTAACAATTCGATTTTCATCGGATCGCTCCAATTTCCTTTGATAATTCCGAAATAATCGTCGAACGGAAAATAACCGGGCTTGAAAATCGTGAATCCTATTTTCTCGTTCGTGCTTCTCAGCTCGCTCGACAACCTCGTTTCCAATCGCCCGCCCGCATTGGTTTTCAGCTTTCCTTCCCGGTAGCGCGTCGCTTCATCCGACGCGTCCGCCACAGGTTTTCCGCTGAAATCGAACGCCGCATCCTTGACGGGTTTTCCGCTCGAATCAATCACTTCGACTTCGAGAAACCGGTATGTATCGCGCGGAACCTGCGCTTCGGCAGCGACCGAGAACAGAACCGCTGCGAACAAAACGGAAACGGCAAAAATTAAACCACGCTTTAACTGAGGCATTGAGAATTCTCCTCTGTGAATTCGACCGACGGTAAAAATAGATTTTAGGCAAATAGAAAACTGAACTACGGAGCGGCTGTGCCGATACTATGACGGTAAGATGAGAAGCGAAACATTATTGTTGTATAGGCGACGAGGGTTAGGATAAACAAAAGATGACCGCCGATGACCGCCGATGACTGGCGTCGCGATTGTGCGTGTCGCCTGATCGGCATATCAAACCATCGCTCGGAAAATTATTCGGCACGTTCGCACCGGTAAAATTCAACTGTGAAATATCGAAATTCGATTCTATTAAATACCGGAAATTAAAACGCTTTTAAAATAATTCGGCGCGCTCAAAATTTTTGCCGACAGCAGGCAAATTCTCTTTTGCCTGACGTTCGTTACGTTGAGGTGAAAAAATATGATAACGAAGAATTCCTGCCGGGAAGTTGAATACTCCGTCGCGCCGGTTGACGGTTATGTCGAGCCGGAAGTTGATTTGCCCGTCACGCCGTTTGTTGATGATCTTTATGTTCCGCCGGTCGTTCGCCCGAAATATAATAAAAGCGAGGATGAATCCAGGTTAAAAATGTGGATGATTCCGGCGCAGGCGCGGCTTGGACGAGCGCACCTTCACGCGCTTTTCGATAATCGCGCAGGGCGATAAAACAATCGCCGAAATCGAAGCCGCCGCGCAGAAACATAATAATGAAATCGAGCGCAGACAAAACTTTTGGCTGAAGAAAAAAGGCATTAAGTGAGCGTCTTCAACGACTGAACTGTTTTCAAACTCGTCTTTTGCCGGCACTGCTCGATGCGCGCCGAATGTCGCCGAAAACCGCGCGAGGAAAAGAGTTATATTCAACTTTTTTTCCATTTGTTCATAAATAAATGTTTTGCCGAACTCGACGATTTTAGTGCTTGCAGTAATTTCCGCCGACGCAAGTGTAAGGTTTGAGCGTCTCCGCCGCGATTTGCCGGCTGCCGTCAATCTTTTTCCAGACGGTGAAATACTTGCCTGTCAAAGTCGTCAAACCGTCCGGTTCGTTCCAGCTTTCCGTCCAGTCGCCGAGTTCGTAAGCCAGATCATTGCTCGCGGAAACATCGAATTTTACGGGCGCGTGCGCGAGCGAAATGTTCGGTCGCTGCAACACGCGCAGCAGAGATTTGCGGTAAGCGGCGCGTCCTTCAAACGGTTTCGCGCCGCCCGCGATTAAAACGCCGCCGTCCGCAAAAGCGTTCGCTAATTTTTCAGCGTCTTTTTCGATAAACGCCGTGTCCAACTGTTTTCTCAAACTCCTTAACTCTTTTTCCGAAAGCGATGTGTCCGGCATTTTGACGACGCGCGAAACGTGACCGGCAACGAGCTGCCAGCCGATTTTTCTTTTTTCCCAGATGTCCGTAAATCTCGATTCGGAAATCATCTCGCCGCCTTCGGTTTTTTGATAAACCGAACGGTCAACGCCGGTAACGATTGCCGTTTTGCCGTTGATGCGGACATTGAAATCATTTAGCGTCGTCACGACGCTCACGGTTGCCGCGCGCCCTTCGCGTTTGTCGGCGCGTTGTTCGTCCACGAAGAGATAGTTTCCTGTTTATTTTTGAGCGTGCCGCGCGAAGTCGTCCCGACAAAATCGTCGGCGATTAAACGGTCGAGCGTCGCCGGATCGCGCCGGTCGGTCGCCATCACGGTCAGATTTTCGAGACGAATTAATTTCTGCTTTTCGCGCGCAGATTTATCGGCGGTTTGCGCGAAAATTATAGCGTTGAGAAAAGTTATCGCTAATGTTATTTGGAAAAATCGTTTCATAATTTTACCTTGATTTGCCTTTCTCCATTTGAAGTTCGCGCACAAGATTTTCCGTTTCTTCCTTGATCCGCGACTCCGCGGGCGCGGATCAAAGTCGTTTTGTAACGGCTGACGTTTTGCTCATACTGAATAATTTCCGCCAAACCTTTTTCGAATCTCAAGTTTTTGTAAACCGGATTCATAATCACACAAAGATGCGGATGATTACGAATGGGCGCGGATTCGTCTTTGTGTTTTTCCGGCAAAGATTTTGGCTCATCGGGGCAGATGTCTTCAACAATCGTCTACGCAGAGCGGCGCAGCATTTAGTTTTACGGAAGGAGCAATGCCGTCACGGTTTTTAGAGCCTTCCTAGCGAATGACGGTTATCTTACAGATTTTGAGTTTTGACCATTCCTTATCGGCGGTCACGGCAGGTATTTTCAGCTTTATGGCGAGTGCCAGACAAGCACGGTCTCCCAAAGATAATCCGTATTGTTTGGTCAGGGGTCTGAGTCTCGCCGCCTCCCACGCCAAATTTGGCGTAAAATCAATGATTTCTCCAATGCCCAAAACCGAGACGGCGAGCATCGCATTTGCTTCGTCCATTCCCGTTTCAAGCAGTTTAGCGGCGACCTCGGTTAAATTTACGCTGCTGACGGCTGATTCCCCCAGAATCGGAATCACTTTTTTTTCGCCGCGCTCGCCGTTCAATACCGCCAGCACAGCCGAAGCATCTAGTATATATCTGATCATTTAATTTTTAATCGCGACCGTGGACTTCTTCCCGGCGTTCGCTTAATAATTCTCCTACCAGACTTCGATCTTTATCAACATGCTGTCTGACCAATGCTTGCGCCTGCCGAACGGCATCGGCTTGCGTCAGGAGCCGAACTTCGCCGTTGTCCTGCAAAACCAAGGTGACAGCATCTCCGACCTTCAATCCTAAACTTTTACGAATTGTCGTAGGAATAACAATGCGGTTTCCATTTACCAGTTTGGTAATTTCCGTAATCATGGATGAGATTTTATACTGGGTACAATATTTAATCAATGTTAATAATTATCACAAGTGTCAATGTTTTATTAAATGGCATAATTTTTATTTTTAACAAAAATTTCTAATAAGCTATATTGATAAATTCATTGCAAAATAATTCAAGGTTACACATTCGAGCAAAATGTGTAATCTTGATTTCTCATAAAAAATGGTTAGAATTTATTTGTGAATATAAATGAAGAAATTCAAATTTTAAATTCCGACGATTTTTCAATTTCGCTCGATATCAATGCGGTCGTCGAAAGTTGGCTGACCAGAACCGTCAATTCTTCCTTAAAACGAAGCAGCGATATTCGCAATGATAAATCGAAAGCCTTTTTCGATTTTTGCGGAAAATCAGCTGAACAAATTTTGCCGTCTGATGTCGAAGAATGGCGCTGAAACTTGAAGACTCAACGATTAGCCGACGGGACGATTTACAATCGCATATCAGCGTTATCGCAATTTTTTGAGTATTTGAGAAATGAAGTTGGGATGATGAATTTCATTCCCATAAATCCGGCGCGCGTATCTTTGCCGAAAGCGACTAAGCCTTTTCAATCGGAAACTGTTAAGGCTTTATCGCGCGAAGAACTGGGGAGATTGCTCGAAGTTGTCGCTAATCACATCGCTGACCGGCAGCCGGTTCATTTAAGAGATCACGCCATTTGCAGTTTTACGTCGCGACCGGTAGGCGCCGCGCCGAAATTATCAGCTTGCGCGGGAGTAGCATCAAAATCAAAGATGGGCGCTTTTTTATTAAGGCGCGAGTTAAAGGCGGATTTTTCTTGAACTTCGAGCTTGATGATGAGCCGACCAAAAACGCTCTGTTCAATTATCTCGCAGCAACCGATAGAATTGATATTTTCGGCACAGACGAACCCGTTTGACTGCGTCACGGTAAAGGCGCTCATGCTGGTAGAAGCAAAGGCTTAACTTCTCATGGTTTTGCCCAAAAAATGAAAATTTACGCAATCGAAGCCGGTATCAAGAATTTTCACATTCACCGCTTGAGACACTTTCGCCAAAATCGTTTCGGAATACTCGGAATCAATGGCGGAAACTCAGGAAGCGCTCGGACACAGCAATATCAAAACCACGCAGATTTATGTGCAAAGACTTGCCGTTAATAAAGACATACACTCGAAATCCATTCGTGATGCTCTAAAGAAGTAACCGAAGTTCGCGCTCGCTGCCATCTAAAATTGGAA
>SXVE01000562.1 GCA_005790265.1 Acidobacteriota bacterium
CGGCGGTCCGACCGGCGTGGAAATGGCGGGCGCGATTGCCGGCATCGCGCGACTGGCGCTTGAAAAAGATTTCAAAGCGATTGACACGACCACAGCGCGCGTCATGCTGTTTGAAGGTTCGGATCGAATCTTGGGAACGTTCGCCGAAGAGCTTTCAACGCGCGCGAAAAAAGATTTGGAAGATTTGGGCGTCGAAGTTTTCCTAAAAAGTTTCGTTACCGACGTCGAAGAAAATCGCGTCAAAGTCGGCGAAAATTGGATTGAATGCAGCGCCGCTGTTTGGGCGACCGGCGTCGCTGCTTCGCCGCTCGGCAAAATGCTCGGCGCGGAAACCGACCGCGCGGGCAGAGTTTTAATTAATCCCGATTTGACCGTTCCAAACCGCAAAAACGTGTTTGTTATCGGCGATATGGCTTCGCTGAAACTCGAAAACGGCGCGCCCGTTCCCGGCGTCGCACCCGCCGCGATGCAAATGGCGGAAACGGCGTGCAGCAATATTCTGCGCGATTTGAAAAATCAGCCGTTCGCTAATTTTAAATATATTGACAAAGGCTCGATGGCGACCATCGGACGCAATCGCGCGATTGCCGAAATCGGAAACTGGAAACTGACCGGCTATATCGCGTGGCTCGCGTGGCTGTTCGTGCACATCATTTCGCTAATCGGTTTTCGCAATCGTTTGTCGGTGATGACCGAATGGGTTTGGGCGTATTTCACGCGCGAACGCAGCGCGCGATTGATCGTCGGCGACGCGGACGAAATACAGGAAAAACCGCGTTTGTTAGAAAACGATTCGCAATTTATCGCAGTTGACGGTCAGATGAAAGCGCGGGCGACCGCTGAGGCGATTAAAAAATAAGGCGCGGCTTTCGACTGCGCGCGTTTTGATTGTTTGTTCGAGCGTTGTTTTTCTGCTTAAATACTTGTGAAAATATCTCGACGCTTTCACAAAAAGGAAAAAGCCGGAATCTATGTTTGAACAATACAACGAATCAGCAAAAACAGAAACGGCGGCTGAAAATTTTGAGCTGCAACATCAACTTTCGAGCGGCGCCAATTGGTTTTATTGGATCGCCGCTCTTTCGCTAATCAATTCGATTATCAGTCTTTTTGAAGGCAACTGGAATTTTGCGGTCGGTCTCGGCATCACGCAAATTTTCGACGGAATCGCGCGCGCCGGAGTTCAGGAGGGCGTCGGCGGCTGGATAAAATACGCTTTTTTCGCGCTTGATTTAATCGCCGCCGCTGTTTTTGCCGTTTTCGGCGTATTTGCCAATCGCGGACAGTCGTGGGCATTTATCACGGGAATGATTTTATTCGCGATTGACGGCGCAATTCTGTTGTTCTTCGGCGATATTCTAGGCGTCGCCATTCACGCTTTCGCGCTTTTCTTTTTGTTCAGAGGTCTGCTCGCCGCCCGTCAAATTGTTCAATTTCAGAAACCGGCAGAACAATAAAAACGTAAATCAATAATGAAAAATTTATATCTGTTTCGGCTGCTTTTAGTAACGATCAGCCTGTTTGGTTTTTTTTCCGTCATCGCAGCGAGCGAGCCTTCGATCTGGTCGGTCAACACGCGCGCCGACATTTTAAAGGGCGACGCAAAAGGCGTTTCGATTGATGAAAACGGCACGATTACGCTCGCGCCGAAATTGTCCGAAATTTACAACACCGGACAATCTTACGTTTGGTCGAGCGCGGCGGACGCGGCGGGAAACGTCTTTTTGGGAACGGGCGGCGACGGCAAAATTTTCCGCGTCGGTGCGGACGGCAAAGCAACGCTTTTTTATGACGCCGCCGAATTAAACGTCGCGGCGCTGGCAATCGGCGGCAGCGGCGAAATCTACGCCGGAACTGCGCCGGACGGGAAAGTTTACCGCATTGACCGCAGCGGCGCGGCAACGGTTTTTTTTGAACCGAAAGAAAAATACATCTGGTCGCTCGCCGTAATGAGCGACGGAAGTCTGGCAATCGGCACCGGCGAAACCGGCAGAATCTATCGAGTAAAATCCGCCAACGCCGCGCCGGAAAGCGCGCTTTTATTTGACACGAGCGAAACGCACATCATTTCGCTTGCCGCCGACAAATCGGGAAATCTCTACGCCGGAACGGACGCGAGCGGTTTGGTTTTGCGTTTCGGCGCGGACGGCAAACCGTTCGCGCTGCTCGATTCGCCGCTTCGGGAAATTCACGATTTGAGCGTCGGCGCGGACGGTTCGATTTATGCTCTCGCGCTCGGCGATTCGGCTTCGGCGGCGACCACGACAACAACGACAACGGAAGCAACACCGAGCGCTTCGCCGGAAAGCGCGACCGTTTCAGCCGAAAAACCGAATCCGGCAACGCCCGAACCGACGCCGAAAAGCCGCTATGATTTAACCGGCGCGAAATCCGCCGTTTACCGCATTTCGCCCGACGGCGGCAGCAACGTTTTGTGGAATTCCGCGACGGTCGCCGGTTTTTCGATTCATGCACGCGAAAGCGGAAACGGCGTTTATTTGGGAACTTCAGACAAAGGCAGAATTTACGGCATCGGCGACGACGGACGCGAAACGCTCGTTTTGCAGTCGGACGAAAGTCAGATTTCGACTTTGACCGCCGCCGGACAAAATCTTTATGCGACGACGAGCAATCAGGGAAAACTTTTTCGCGTCGGCGCGGAAACAGTCGCCGAAGGAAGTTATGAATCGGCGGTTTTAGACGCCAAAGCCGTCGCCGCGTGGGGCAGAATTTGGTGGCGCGCCAGCGGCAGCATTCAGTTGCAGACGAGAAGCGGAAATTCCGAACGCCCGAATGAAACGTGGAGCGCGTGGAGCGCCGCATACGCCGATGCAAAAGGCGCGCAAATCGCCAGCCCGCGTGCGAAGTATTTGCAGTGGCGCGCAATCTTAAAAAGTTCAAACAGCGCCGCCAATCTCAACGAAGTTAACGTTTCGTTTTTGCCGCGCAACATCGCGCCGGAAGTGCTTTCGATTCAGGTTTTGCCGACGAATGTCGGACTCGCGGCGAATCCGGCGATTCAGATTGACCCGAATATCGAAACGTCCGGGCTTGATCCGCAGATTTTCGGCATCGTTAACGCCGTCATTCCGCCGCGCCGACTTTACCAGCGCGCGGCGACTTCGCTGCAATGGACGGCGGAAGACCGCAACGGCGACAAACTTGAATACGCAATTTACTATCGCGAAATCGGCGAAGCGAATTTCAAACTTTTGCGCGATAAATTAACCGATAATTTTTACACGATTGACGGGCAATCGCTGGCTGACGGACGATATATTTTCAGAATTACGGCGCAGGATTCGCCGTCCAATCCGGCAAATCAAGCGCTCAGCGGCGAGCGCCTCAGCGAACCGGTCGAAATTGACAACACCGCGCCGACGGTGACGATCAGCGATCAGATTCAGATTTCCGGCGACCGCGCGCGCGTCGTCTTTAACGCGGCGGATGCGGCGAGCTTCTTAACCAAAGCCGAATACAGCGTTAACGGCGGCGAATGGCGCGCGGTTTACGCCGACGACGGAATTTCAGACAGTCCGCGCGAACGCTACACAGTGGAAATTCCGGTGCCGAACGCCGGCGAATACGCCGTCACGCTGCGCGTTTTCGACGTCAACGGAAACTCCGGAAACGCTCGCGCGGCTGTAAGAAAATAATTTCTGCCAAGCTATCTCAAAAATACGGCGTGGAAAATTGCCCGTAATGCTGCTAACCGCCGAGACGCGAAGACGCCGAGATTATTTAACAATTCTCTCGGCGTCTTCGCGTCTC
>SXVE01000563.1 GCA_005790265.1 Acidobacteriota bacterium
ATTTATGCGCGGGTTAATCGAACAAAGTCTTTGATGACGCGATAAAAATATCGTTTGTGAGGTTACCAAATTTTATCAACCGGCGTCCGGTGAAAATGTAACTTCTATTGGCTAACTACAGCATTTACAACAATTACAAGAAACCGGCGCATTTGTCATATTTCGTAAAAATAAACTTAAAATTAAAAGGAGAAGCTAATGATCAGAAATCTTAAACGAATTATTTGTTGTCAGACGATTCTGGCGCTCATGTTTTTGCCGATTTTAACGGTAAAAGCGCAGGTCAATACGGCGCAAAGCGCGGTTCCGAAAATAGAATTTGAAAAATATGTTTTGCCGAACGGAATGGAAGTGATTCTGCACGTAGATCGAAAATTACCGATTGTACATGTCAATCAATGGTTTCACGTCGGATCGGCGAACGAACGTGTCGGTCGGAGCGGTTTTGCACATCTTTTTGAACATATGATGTTTCAGGGTTCAAAAAACGCCAGCAAAGACTATTTTTCTTACGTCGAAGCCGCCGGAGCGAATCTTTTGGAAGGCGGAGTAAACGGCACGACTAATCAGGATCGAACGAATTATTTTGCGACGGTTCCGGCGGGAAATCTGGAAAATCTTTTGTGGGTGGAAGCCGACCGTCTGGCAACGCTGCCCGAAGGTTTGACCAAGGAAAAACTTGATAATCAGCGCGATGTCGTCAAAAACGAACGGCGCCAGAGTCTGGAAAATCAGCCGTACGGACGCTGGTTTAAGCTGGTTACAGAAAATCTTTTTCCAAAAGGTCATCCGTATCAAACTGATGTGATCGGCTCGCACGAAGATTTGACGGCGGCGAGTATGGATGATGTCAAAGAATTTTTTCGCACATATTATACGCCGAATAATATGTCGCTCGTTGTCGCCGGAGATTTTGAAATCGCCGAAGCCAAACGATTGATCGAAAAATATTTCGGCACGATTCCGCCCGGTCCGGCGCTTGATCGTCCGGTTAAATCTTTTGTTCCGCTCAGCGGCGAAAAAACCATCGAAGTCAGCGACCGCGTTCCGCAGGAAAGAACTTATTTCGCGTGGGCTTCTCCCGCATATTTCGATGAAGGCGATGCGGAGTTGGAATTAGCCGCGACGATTCTAACCGACGGGCTTTCGGCGCGTTTGAACAAAGCTTTATTGTATGACAAACAGCTTGCTTCGGACGTTTCCGGTTTTCAAAACGGTCAGCCGCTCGGCGGCGGATTTATTTTGTGGGCAACGGCTCGACCCGGCGTTGAATTGAAACAGATCGAACAAATTGTGACGGCAGAAATCGCGCGCATCGGACGCGAAGGCGTAACGCCGGAAGAATTAAATCGCGCGAAAACCAAATGGGAATTCGGTTTCGTGTCGGGTTTGGAAAAGATCGGC
This sequence comes from Acidobacteriota bacterium, assembly GCA_005790265.1. Classification (GTDB taxonomy): domain Bacteria; phylum Acidobacteriota; class Blastocatellia; order Pyrinomonadales; family Pyrinomonadaceae; genus SXVE01. Next base: position 1,405 of record SXVE01000563.1, read on the forward strand.
GGCTTTGGCGGCAAATCGGATTTACTCAATCAATACAACACGTTTTTGGGCAAGCCGGGTAAATTTGATCAGGATTTGATGCGTCACCGCAACGTCACGAATGACAGTTTGAAAACGGCAGTTAACAAGTACTTGAACAATACCAATCGCCTGCTCGTTCGCTTTCATCCCGAAAAATCCGGCAAACCGGCGCAAGTAGCGATTGATCGAACGAAAGAACCGACACTCGGCGGCGACAAAGCGTTCAAAGCGCCCGACGTTAAATCGGCAAAACTCGAAAACGGTTTGGAAATATTCGTCGTTGAAAAACCGGAATTGCCAAAAGTCGCCGTTTCGCTGACGACGCGCGCCGGAAGCGTTGCCGATCCGAATGCGAAAGCCGGTCTCGCCGCGATGACTAATCGCGTAATGCGCCGCGGCACGCAAACGCGCAACGCGATTCAAATTGACGAAACGCTCGGCAATCTGGGAACGGGTTTAGCGGGCAGCGTCGGCAAAGAATCGGCTCTGCTCAACCTGGAAGTATTGAAACGCAATCTTAATGATTCGCTCGCGATTATGGCGGATGTTGCGCTTAAACCTTCGTTTCCCGCCGATGAATTTGACCGCACGAAAAAACAGGCGCTCGACGGATTAGCGCAGGCGGCGAACAATCCGAATGCTATCGCCAATCGTGTTTCGTTTATGCTCGCTTTCGGCGCCGATCATCCGTACGGGCAACCGTCAGGCGGATTGCCCGCGACCGTGCAGGCGATTACGCGCGAAGACTTGGCGCAGTTTTACCAAACTTACTGGAAACCGGCGAGTTCAGCACTCGTTTTCGTCGGCGATATTACGCTTGCCGAAGCGACTAATCTCGCTCGACAGAATTTCGGTTCGTGGACGGGCGGTGCGGCTCCGGCGATTAACATTCCGACGCCGAAACCAATCGCTGGCGGAAAAGTTTACCTGATAGACCGGCAAGGCGCGGCGCAAACGATTGTCGCTCACGTTTTACCGGCTCCGCAAAGAAAATCTGATGATTTTTACACGCTCGAATTGGCAAATGCAGTTTACGGCGGCGGTTTCGGTACGCGTTTGAATTTGAATTTACGCGAAGACAAAGGCTATTCATATGGAGTTTTCGCGTTTCCGCAGCAATTTTCCAAAGGCGGCGCGTGGATTGCTTCGGGCGGCGTGCAAACCGACAAAACCAAAGAATCAGCCGCAGAGTTCGTGCGCGAATTGAAATTTCTGGCGGGCGAAAAACCGATTTCGGAAGCGGAATTATCAACCGCTCGTTTATCGAGAATTCGTGGTTATGCGCAGCAATTTGAATCATACGGACGAATTGCCGGACAAATCAGCGATCTGTGGACTGCCGGATTGCCGATGACCGATTTGCAGAAACAAACCGACGAATTAAGCAAACTTCAGCTCGGCGCAGTCAATGCAACTGCTGCGAAATACGCCGCGCCGAACGGCACGACGCTTTTGTTGGTCGGTGATTTAGCGCAAATCGAAAGCGGAATCCGCTCGCTGAATTTGGGCGAAGTGATAATCCTGGATTCGGAAGGAAAACCCGTTTCAAAGTAAGTTCAAAACAAACAGTAAAGTAAAAAGCGCCGGGATTTTGAGCAAAATCCCGGCGCTTTTTACTTTTTTAAAGAATTATCTCGTCGGGCTGACAACGGGTGAGCCGTTATTGTTATCGGAAGAAGCACTTAAAGCGATTACGGCGACCGCTGCCGCTGCGCCGATTATTCCGATCAGCAGCAATGGATTTAACCCGCTTGAGACGGCTGGAGTCGCCGGAACAGGCGCAACGGAATTAACTGGATAAAACTCACCGGCGGAAACGACGACGTTATTAAACTTAGCCTGACCGACCAGCGTTTGAATTTTCGTCGCGCCGTTCGTGATGGAAATTTTTACGATATTTGAATTATTCTGCGCGGGAAAAACAACGGTGCCGTCCGGCGTCTGCAAATTGAGCGAAGTGTTCGCCGACGATTGAACGGTGATTTCGCCGCTCGTCAAACTTCCGGAGATTCCGCCGCTGACAAAATTGAGATTGATCGCAGTATTCGGCGACACGAGAACCGTGCCGGTTTGCGGAATGACGATTTTCGCATTCGCCTGCGCGGAAGTAATTATTTCCGACGGCGACAAAATCGAACGCCCGCTGACGGCGCGCTCGCCGTTGACTGAAACATAATCTTCAGCGGTATTTTTCGTAAAGGTTAGTTCCGCTGCCAATCGTCCCTGAGCGAAAAGGAAAAACGGAGATGTCGTTAGAATCATCAATATTAAACTGAACGCAACAATAATATAGATATTTTTTTTCATACGAATTCGGATTATTAAATTTTGTTTGGATTTATTTTTTGTGAACTATCTACTTTAAGCGAATCGGAAAACTTTTCTCAAACGCGAGCAGCGAAAAACCGCTTTCATTCGCGAAATTTGAGTTTCAAAAATTAAAATCTGACGGAAAACGCTGCTGAAATCAAATCACTTTAGCGGCGGAGAAAGGCTCAGATGATTTTTAGTCAATCATTTGTCAGCGTCGAGATTTTAGATTACTGTTGAAAAATCAAAAGTCTCAATGAACGGTAATCGCGTTATCTATCTGATCAATCAATCGCCGGATTTGCTGAAATTGTGGCGCGAATTGACCGCTGCCCAAAAACGCGCCGTTATCGAAGCGTGCGAATCGGCGGAAGAATACGAAATAGAAAAAATTATCGAGGAAGTTACCGACGGTCAGCGAAGGTTGTTTTTTTAGTTGTATTTTTTGGTTATAAACGAAAAAAGTTCGCGTCGTTTGAAACACAGATTTAGCTGCGCTATGAAAAAATTCGAAGACAAAAAATCAGCACTTTCTCGAAACGCGAATTCAAACGGCGAACACGAAAATATCTGGACTGAAAAGCCGCGAATGGTCAAACAGTTCATCGAAAATCGTCCGGATTACGAAAGATTGTGCGCCGAAGTCGCTTATATTTTAAGTAGAACGCTGAAAAATGCCTGTATCGAGTTTTCCGCGATTACGCACCGCGCTAAAACGCTTGACAGTTTTCTCGAGAAAATTCAGCGCAAAACTTACGATGACCCGATCAAAAGAATTACGGATTTCGCCGGCGTGCGAGTTGTTTGTCTGTATGTTGATGACTTGCTTAAAATCGAAAATATCGTCAGCGAACATTTTGAAGTAATCGAAAAAATTGACAAATCTAACGACAAAAAAATAGACAATTTCGGTTACGGAGCGATTCATTTCGTCGTCAGATTAGGCAAAAACTCTTCGGGCGCGCGATACGACGATTTGAAAAATCTGGTTTGCGAAATCCAAATCAGAACGGTTTTGCAGGACGCGTGGGCGATTATTGACCATCATCTCGTTTACAAAAACGAGATGAATGTTCCGTCGGTCTTGCGAAAAAAATTGCATCTTTTATCGGAAACCTTTGAATCGGCAGACGAAGAATTTCAGCAAATCAGAAAAGAACGGCAGGAATATTTGTTTGAGATCGAAGAATCAGAGATTTCGCCCGAACAATTTTTGGAAAACGAGCTGAATCTCGACAGTTTTGTCCGATACGCGCAATGGAAATTCCCCGCATTGCCGAGCGGTACAAATGTCGTTGATGCGCCGTTTTTTCTCGATCCGATCTTAAAATCCGGCTTTCAAAAACTTTATGATTTAGACGCCGCCGTTCAAAAAGGAATAAAAATTTACGATCAATACGTCGCCCAAAAAGGACGAGACTTTTTCAACTCTAACGCCATCACCAGCGTTGTCGCCGCGCTTTTCTTCGTCAACAAAAATTTCACACCAGCCGAACACATCAATCAACTGTTCCCGAAATACGCCGAATTCGCCCGTACGCAACGACTGTTCGATAAAGAATTTTTAACCTGAAAAAGCGATTTTATTTTGAAATAATTTATGAAAACAACGCTTTAATTTACAAAAGTGCTGTTTAACTAATTCATCGCTACTACTTGCCGATACAGAAAGTAGAAAAAATGCGCGTCAGCATATCTTCGGTAGTTGTTTCGCCCGTGATTTGTCCGAGGTAACGGAGAGCATTGTGGAGTCCGATGAGAACGAATTCTTCGCTCATTTTTTGTTCGAGCAGTTGGAGAGATGTTCTGATTTCGGCTTCGGCGCGTAAAAGCAGATCGTGATGGCGTGCGTCGGAAACGAGAAAACCGCTTTGGTCGGTTTGTTTGGCGGCGAACGGTTCGATAATCGCATTTTGAAGCTCGTTCAAATTTTCGCCGGTTTTAGCGGAGATGTTTAAGATCGTCGGTGAATTGTGCGTCGAAAAATTTATCTCTTTTAGCAAATCTTCTGAAGGAGTTTGCAAATCAGATTTGTTAATGACGATAAGTATCGGATATTCAACAGTTTGGCGAAAAATTTCGTGATCTTCCTCGGTCAGTGTTTGCGAGCCGTCAAGAATGATGATAACCAAGTCGGCGTCAGCCATCGTTCGGCGCGAACGTTCAACTCCGATGTTTTCTACGATGTCGGTCGTTTCCCGAAGTCCGGCGGTATCAATCAATGAAATCGGAATATTTTTGATTACCAGTTTTTCGTGCAGCTGATCGCGCGTCGTTCCGGCAATGGCAGTGACAATCGCTCGATCATGACCGAGCAGAGCGTTGAAAAGACTGGATTTACCTACATTCGGTCGTCCGATTAAAGCGACGCGCAAACCTTCGCGCAGAAGTTTTCCGGCTTGAAACGTGGCGGCGATGCGGCTGATTTTTTCGGCGATTTCGGCTAATTTAATTTTTATATTTTCGTTTTGGATAGCCGGCAAATCGTCTTCGACAAATTCAAGCGCGGATTCGAGAACGACGATAACATTTAACAAATCGTCTTTAAATGGCTGTAATTGATTGGAAAACTCGCCGCGCAGCTGGCGCACCGATTGACGCGCTGACGCGACGGTTTGCGCATCAATCAAGTCGCGAATCGCTTCGGCTTGGCTGAGATTCATTCGTCCGTTTGCCAGAGCGCGCAAACTGAATTCGCCCGGTTCCGCCATTCGCGCGTCGAGTTTTAAGCAAAAATCTATGATTTGCCGCAAAATCACCGGCGAACCGTGACCGGCAATTTCGATTACATCTTCACCCGTAAATGAATAAGGATTTTTGAAGTAAGTGATGAGAACTTCGTCTAAAATTTCTGCGGTTTCGAGGTCGTAAACCTTTTTGAGATGCGATAAACGAGGTTGCGGATTGAATTTTTCGTCCTCGATTAGTTTCCGAATAATCGGCAGAGATTTTTCGCCGCTCAAACGAATGACGCCGATTCCGCTTCTTCCCAACGGCGTAATTAAAGCGACGATTGTGTTCATCATATTTCAAGATTCAAGTTTAAGTTTCGATTTATCAATTTGAGCAACGGAATTTAAACTTTGAATTTACTTTAAGCGAACCTGCAATCGGCGATCACGTCCGTTGCCGACTGATTCGGTCAGCAAATCTTCTTCTTTTTGAAGCGAAAGATGAATGATGCGGCGCTCGGTCGAATTTAACACGCCGAAGGTAAAAGGGCGAGAAGTTTTTCGCACGTTTTCGGCGGCAAATCGCGCCATCGCCTGCAATTCGGCTTTGCGAGTGCGGCGAAACCCATCAGCGTCGCAGATAAAACGATGCTCGCGCTCCAGATTTCTGCCGAAAATTTGAAACAGCAGCGTTTCAAATGCGTCGAGCATTTCGCCATTTTCAGCAAGCAGAAACGATACGTCTTCGCCGCTCATATCGAGCAAACAGCCTTCGTCCGTCCATTTCGACGAAACGCTTAAATCAAAACGCATTTCGCTCAAAGTCTCATTCAAAAATGTTTCCGCTTGCTGACAAATTTCGTTCATAATTAAACTGATTACAGATGTTAGCCGATTAAATGGCGCGATAAAAATCTGCCGGTTCGCTCGAAAAATTACGATGTGGAAAGTTTCGGCTTAACTTTTTTGATGTTTTTTGTGTTGCTCGGCAGCGAATCAACAATTTCTTCTTTTGGCGGCTCGCCCGTTTTATTGATTTTATTGATGATCATTTGCTGCCCGAAACTGACGACGTTGCCGAAAAACCAATACAACAGAAGTCCGGCGGGCGCGCTCCACATTACCCAAAGCATCATCACCGGCATTAAATACGTCATCATTTTTTGTTGCATCGCCTGTTCCGGCGAAACAACAGCCGCCTGCGGCGTGAATTTCATCGAAAGAATCATCGAACCGGCAAACGCGAATTCGAGCAAGTGATACGGATCGCCGGCGGAAAGATCCGGCAGCCACATAAACGAAGCCTGACGGATAGCGAGCGAAACCGTAACCGCCGTATAAAACGCAATCAACAGCGGAAACTGCAAAAGCATCGGCAGACAGCCGCCAATCGGCAGTGCGGCTTTCGTCATTCGCAGTTGTTCCATTTGCAGCTCGCGCATTCGCGGATCGTCCATCGGAATGCCTTTTTTCTGCAAATCTTTAATCTTATCCTGAATTTCCTTCATTTTCGGCGCATTGCCCGCCGCTTTTTTGAAGGATTTCGACTGCGACCATCGCAGCGGAAACAATAGGGAATAAAAAAGGAACGTAAAAATGATAATCGCGACGCCGTAGTTGTGCGTGAAATTGTTAAAGAAATTCAGCGCGTAGAGAATCGGAACGGAAAGCGGTTTGGTGATCCAGCGCAGAATTCGATAGTTGCTGAAATTGATTAAATCTTCGATATCAATCGGTCTGCCGACGCTCGCCGTGAGCACTTTGTTGTATTCGTTGAGCGCAAAGTAATCTTTGGTTCCGGTATAAATTTTGGTCGGCGCGCCATCAGCCGTAATCGGAACGAAAGCGGTGATTAAATGACGGGTTTCGCTCGTTTTTTCGCTTCTCGTAATCCAGCTGAAAATTCCATCGTAGTAAGGCTGCGTCTGAATATCATATTTCACTGAACGATAAACGAGACCGCTCGCCGGTGTCGCCGGAATTGCCGTCATCGCAAAATAAGCGTCGCCGACGCCCGCCCAATCAACGTTTCCGCTGAGCGGCATCGTGCTTTCGGTCAAAGTGCCGTTATATTTGAAATACGAACCTTGATGACGCTCGACCGAATCGCCGACCGAGGCGACGGCTTCGGATTCGATATGATAAAAATTGTGGTGATTAATCGCGTGATCGCCGATGCTCGCGCCGATTAACAGTTTGGTATTCGGCACAACCTGACCGTTTCTCGACAGCTTAACGCCTAAATCCGTCAAATAACTGTCGGCGCGAAAAATAAAACTTTTAGTCGCTTCAATGCCGGTTGATTGGTCGGTCAAAACGAAATCAATTTGTTTTTCTTCACCGGCATTAAGCGTAATATTATCTTCGTTTACCGAAATTTGATAATTTCGATTGTTCAGCAAATCATTCAGCGCCTGATCGTCGGTCGAAAGCCGAAACGGAATTTCGCGCGGATTCCTGCTCAGAGATTCCTGCGAAATAAGCTGCAACGGTTTTTGATTATTTTCGTTGGAACCATCCGCGAAAAGAGGTTTTTCTCCCTGCGGCGATTTGTCTTTCAGCAAAATCCAGCTTGTCGCCAGCGCGCCTTTTGAGTCGAGCTTCACTTCGTAAAGCGGCGACGTAATCGTAATTTGTTTGTTCGGCAGATTGTCCGTCATCTGCGCGATTGCTGGCGCGGCTTGCTGCTGTGGCGATGGGGCTTCTGGCGACGGCGTTGCGGCGGAATCAACGACAGTTGCCGTATTAGCGTTTTCCGCCGGTTTTTTCGGCGCGAAAAAATATGTCCAGCCAAACAAAACTGCCATCGAAAGAACGGCGGCAAGTAAAAAGCGTGTTTGATTTTGCTGTTTAGAATTGTCCATAAATAGTTTCTGGCTTGAGTTTTGGCGATTAAAAGTTGAGAAAAACGTTTTCAAAACTTTATAAAGTCAGACTTCGAGCCGTTACTTAACCGGGTCAAATCCGCCTTTGCAAAACGGCTGACACCTCAAGATACGTTTTGCCGCCAGCCAAATTCCGCGCACGACACCGTATTTCTGCACCGCATCCGAAGCATACTGGGAACACGACGGCGTGAACCGACACGCAGGCGGCAAAAAAGGCGAAAAAAACGTCTTGTAAAGTCTCAAAAAATCTAAAACCAAATACTTCATTGCACTTTACTATTAGACGTATTTTCGCCTTTCTGCGATTCAAATATTTTAACTTTCTTGATTATTTCTCGAAATTCAGCAAGCGATTCAGCTAATTTAACGCGCAAAAGACTGCGGCGCGCATTTACAACCCAGTCGAATTTTGTCGTCAAAGCGGAAAATTCCGCTTTGTTTAAACGAAAAGATTCACGAAGCAACCGCTTCGCACGATTGCGGTCGTGCGCTTTGTTGCTCATCTTTTTGGAAGCCGTCACGCCGAAGCGATGCGCCGAAGTTTGCGACGGAGCAATAAAAACCGTCATCAAACGTCCTTCAAAACGTCTTCCTGCATTGTAAACGCGTTTAAATTCAGCCGGTTTTCTCAACCGCTCCGATTTCGGAAGTCGAAAATTTAATAATGGTGAACCGTTAATCTCTTGCGTCCTTTGGCGCGGCGGCGTTTCAATACCGCGCGTCCGTTCTTGGTCGCCATGCGCGCCCGAAAGCCGTGTTTCTTGGCACGGCGACGATTGTTTGGTTGATAAGTTCTTTTTGGCATAATTACTGTTCATCTCCTCACGTAAAGTGAAAACTTAAAGTTTATGCATAATTGCCGTTGATGTCAAAACTAGTCGGAAAAGTTTAAGAAAATCTGAATCTTTCGTTTTACTTATGCGGAAAATCATAATTCGGCAGGCATTTTATTTCCAAAAAATTGTTTTAATTTTCAAAAACAACGCGCCGTCCGATTATTTGACATTTTCCGCCGACAATTTTTCTCAATGCTTCGACGTACAGCGTGTGTTCGTGTTCCAAAATTTTCGCCGAAAGCGTCGCACTCGTGTCTTCGTTCGTTACTTCAACTGATTTTTGCAGAATAATGGCGCCGTGATCGAGATGTTCGTCAACGAAATGAACGGTGCAGCCGGAAATCCTGACGCCGTAATCAATCGCTTGACGCTGCGCGTCTAATCCGGGAAAACTCGGCAACAGACTCGGATGAATATTAATGATTTTTTCCGGAAAAGCGCGCACAAAATCTTTCGATAAAAGCCGCATATAACCGGCGAGACAAACAAGTTCAACGCCGCGTTTTTCAAGTTCATTGACGATTTCCGCATCGTGTTCTTCACGCGTCCGATTTTTTCGCGCAACAACAATCGTCTCAATTCCGCGCTCGCTTGCTTTTTCCAACCCGAGCGCATTCTTTTTGTCGCTAATCACAACAGAAACTTCCGCATCGGGAATTCGTTGATCTCTAACAGCTTCAATAATTGCTGTCATATTCGAGCCGCGCCCGGAAATTAAAATGCCGATTTTCATTTAATTTTCACTTCGCAACTTCCTTCGGTAACGCGCCCGATTCTAAAACTCGCGCCCAAGTTTTCCTGCAAAAACTCTTGGTCATTTTCAGCGCAAATTACGATCATTCCGATTCCCATATTAAATGTGCGAAACATTTCCGCGTCCGTGACATTTCCGAGTTTTTGCATTGCGCCGAAAACGGGAAGTTCCGTCCACGTTCCGCGTTCGATTTCGACCGCGACGTTTTTCGGCAGAATGCGCGGAATATTTTCGAGAAAACCGCCGCCGGTGATGTGCGCTAAACCTTTTATTTTTCCCGAATCAAGCAGATTTTCCAGCGGCTTTAGATAACTCGTATGTTTTTCAAGCAAAGTTTCGCCGACGGTTGCGCTTAATTCTTCAAGGTATGAATCAACTTTTAAGCCGCCGATTTCAAAAAACAATTTTCTGGCGAGTGAGTAACCGTTTGTCTGTAAACCATTGGAAGGCAAACCCAAAACGACATCGCCAGCCGCGATGTTTTTGCCGTCAATCACTTTTGCTCGATCAACGACGCCGACGATAAAACCGGCTAAATCGTATTCGCCGTCTTTGTAAAAACCGGGCATTTCCGCCGTTTCGCCGCCGAGTAAAACGCACGAATTCTCCCGGCACGCGATGGAAATTCCTTCGATTACCGAAGTTGTTACTTCCGGCGACAGCTTTCCGGTCGCAAAATAATCGAGAAAAAACAGCGGTTTTGCGCCCTGCACCAAAATGTCGTTGACGCAGTGATTAACCAAATCCTGACCGATTGTGTCGTGAATTCCGGTGTCGAAAGCGATTTTTAGTTTTGTCCCGACGCCGTCCGCCGAAGCGACGAGAATCGGCTCGCGCATTTCCGGGAACATCGCGGAAAACATTCCGCCGAAACTGCCGATTTCCGTGAGCGTTTGGTCGTTAAACGTTGATTTGGCGTAACTTTTGATTTTTTCGAGCGCAATATTCGCGTTATCAATCGAGACGCCCGCGTCCGAGTATGAAATTGATTTCGACATAATTTTTTGAATATTTGGAATTATAAACGGCGAATAAAATTTAAGCCACGAAGAAAATTGAATTTTTCTCGCCGGTTATTTCGGCAGCCGCGATCAATATAATAATTTTTAATAGCGGAGTGCCGTCAGCCTTGTTTTTCGGTTCGTCGGCGAACATTATGATTGACTTACTTTGGCGACCCGTTTAGCATTTCGTTGGAGAAATTTTATGAGTTTTACATTATTGGATTTAGGCGCCGAAAATTTTGAGTTCGGTGCAAACGTCTGGAATTGGCGCACGACACTGGAAATCATCAAAAGTTTCGATGTTTTGAGCGACGGAAAGCTGCGGCAAATGGAATATAATGCGACCGGCGTAAAAATCGAAAAAGAGGAAGCGCACTTGATCGGCGAAAAAATTCAGAGCGAAATACTGCCGAAATTAGCGCCGGATAAACGCATTTTTTCCGATTTGAGCGTTACCGATGCGCCGGATGACGGCACATTATATAAAGATGAAGACGAACAATGGAGAAATTACAGCGCGACGCACGATTGGCTGAAAGATTTTTCGGATTTTTGTTTGAAATCAAAAGGTTTTCAAGTTTTTTGATTCAAGATTCAGAATTTAATATTCAAAATTCGAGAGAATAAAACAGATTTTCAATTTTGAATTCTAAATCTCGAATCTTGAACTCTAGTTTATGGATTTTTCAAGTTTTTTCGGAAGCATCTGGGTTCAGATCGCATCGTTGATTCTTTTTGCAACCATCCACGGTTATTTGGGCGCTTGGCTTGCCGTCAGAATGCTTTTTCGACCGCGCAATCCGGTTAAAATTCTCGGTTTGACGATTTTTCCGCAGGGAATGATTCCGCGCCACCGAACGCGGCTCGCCGAAGCAATCGGCAAAGCCGTCGGCGAAGAACTAGTTTCGCAGGAAACGATTACGGACGAACTTTTTGAAAAAGATTTTCTGCGCCGCAAAGTGCAGGGAATCATTGATTCTTACACCGAGGAAATTCTGCTGACTAATTATCCGTCGCTGATCGAAGCGCTGCCAGCCGGAGTGCGAGCGCCGATCTTGGACGCGATTTCTTCGCTTCAACTGAAAGTCGCGGAATACGTCGAGACCGTTTTGCAAAGCGAGGAAACTTTGCAGACGATTCACTCATTTGTCGAGCGGCGCGTTGATGAGGTTTTATCAAAACGCGTGTCCCAAGTCGTTGACGAAGAAACATTTAACAAAATTCTCGGCTTTCTCGAAACGCAAATTCGCGGCGCGCTGCGCGAGCCGGTTTTCATCGCCAAAATCAATGATTTTATCAATGGTCGAATTGATGAATTAACAAATACGCCGACGCCGCTCAGTGAAATTTTCAACGGCGATGCAGTTGCGCTGTTAAAAGAAAAAGCCGCCGGACAAATCAAACCGATCACGCATCAGCTCGCGCAAATCGCGACGGCTGAACGAACGCGCAATCAAATCTCCACGCTGATTAAACGCGAAGTTCACAGCTATTACGAACAATTGCCGTTTTTCAAAAAAATGTTCGTCTCGCGCGACAATCTTTTGAAAGAAGTTGATGATTTGGTTAATGAAAAAGTGCCCAAACGCATTGAAGAAACGCTGCGCGGCGATTTTTTTGCCGAAGAAGCCGGAAAATTTATCAATACTTCGATTGATAACGCGCTCGCCCGCCCGATTCCCGACATTATCGGCGCGATTGCACCCGAACAGCTCGAAAAAATAAAAAAACAAATTTCCAAAAGCGTTTTGTCAATTTTGCAGGGCGAACAGATGCAAAAGTCGGTTTCGGCTTATCTGACCGACACTCTGCAAAAGATGCGACCGCACAGCATTGACGCGATTTTGCAAACGCTTCATCCGGAATCCGAAGAAAAGCTCAAAAAAATGCTTTCCAAAGGTTTGCTGCAAATTCTCTCGCGCAGCGAAACTTCAAACATCGTTAATGCAGTTTTATCGCGCCAGATTGAGCGAATAATTTCGACTCCGATTGGAAAATTATCCGATCATATTTCCGAAGACAAAGCGCGCGAAGCCGGAAAAGCATTGACCGAAACGATCATTTCCGCCGCGCGCGAAAAACTTCCGCAGGCGATTAAAGAATTCGACATCGGAACCGTTGTGCGCGAAAAAATCAACAATTACCCGGTCGAAAAACTGGAAAATCTCGTTTTATCAATTGCCAAAGAACATCTGCGCACGATTGAAATTTTCGGCGCGATTTTCGGTTTGTTAATCGGCATTGCGCAGGCGATTCAGTTCTATTTTTTCACGCGTTAAAAATCCAAACTTAAATTCAAAGTTTTGATGTAGAAAATCTTTGCAGACAAAAACTTGAAACCTGCTCGAAAAATTTATCGTTTCCTTTTCGATTATTTGAAATCATACGGAGTCAATAAATGAAAAAAGTTGGTTTATTAATTTTTATCGCGGCATTATCAATCGGCGTCGTTTTCGGAAATGTTTTTTCAATCGGAAAAATACCCGGCAAGATTTTTAACTTTTCCGTTAATCGCGGAATCAAAGGTTCGGGCAACACTTTGCGCGAGAAACGCTCTGTCAGCGATTTTAACGGCGTTGATGTTGGAGGAATCTTTCAAGTCGAAATAACGGCGCAGAAAGACTTCAGCGTCGAAATAGAGGCGGATGACAATCTTCTGCCGCTGATTAAAACCGAGGTTCGCGGCGGAGTGTTAAAACTGGAAACTGCAAATCGCATTTCATCAAAAAAGAGTATTAAAGTGCGCATTTCCGCGCCGAACATTGAAAGTCTGGAAGTTTCCGGCGCTTCAAACGTATCGCTCGCCGATGCCAAAAACGAGAATTTACAGATTGATGCGAGCGGCGCTTCAAAAGTTTTTTTAACCGGCGAAACGTCGAACTTGATCGCCGACATCAGCGGCGCCAGCCAAGTTGACGCGGAAAATTTGAAAAGCCAAAAAGTTATCGTTGACGCGAGCGGCGCAAGCAGCATTAACGTTTTTGCCGTCAGCGAATTGAGCGGCGAGGCTTCGGGCGCAAGCAAAATCGTTTACAGCGGAAATCCGCAGGAATTGAGCAAAAGCACTTCCGGTGCAGGCTCGATCAAACAAAAATAAATTTTTTGGTAAATTTGTATTCAAAGAAAAGCGAAGATTTTAACAATTTTCGCTTTTTTTATGTCTCAACAGCAAAGGTTTTGACGCCGGTTAAATTGTTGTTTTCATCTAAACCGACAAAATAAATATCTATCTGAATCTGTCCGATTCGGAATACTTTCAAATCCTTCAGATTATTTTCAAAAAGAGCTTTGAGTTTTTTGAAGTTTTCCGCCTGTTTCGTTTCATCGTCGCCGAACCAATCTTGAATCGTCATTAATCGTTCAAACATTTCATCGAAATTTCGTTCTTCAATCGGCGCATCGGCGGATTTTCCGGTTTGGCGGAGAATTTCCTCTTTGGTGACGCCGCCTGCTGCCGCTGTTCCGACAAACAACTCGAATCCGGCATCCGTTTCGCTCATATAACTGAGATTTTCGACGGTTTTTTTAATCGTTTGCAGCAAATTGTTTTCTGCGGCAAACCGTTTGGGCGACGTGGTTTTTTTTCGCTTTTTTTCGGGCATAATTTTCATCGGAAAAATGACTTCGGACACATTTTATCACAAAGCCGATTACAGCAAAGCGCTGAAAAAAGCAAGCGACATCGGCGGAAAAAAATCGGCGTTTAACCTGTGGATTTCTTCTTGCAATCGCTATTTTTTTGTGTTAGTCTTTCCCCCGTTTTCAACAATTCACAACCCCCTAAATTATTGAAAATAATAGACTTAAAGTTTTACTTTAACTTTTAAGCCGGTTTCCACAAGCCTGTGGAAAACCTTGTGGAAAACTTTTAAGTCGCGCGCTCAAGAAGCGTTAAAGTCACCGAAACTCAAAGGGTTTAGCCGTTATCGGTGAAGCAAAAAACAGGAAATATTAAACGATAATTATTTTTAGATTTTGCTTAAAAGTTTTACTAAAGAATTAACAAATTTTCGGAGAAAAAAAATGGAATCTTCAATGGAAAATAGAAATGTTTGGAACAACATTCTGCAATCCGTCGAAAAACGTCTGAATAAACAAATTTTTGACTCTTGGTTTCGCCCAATTAAATTTAACGGGTGCGACGAGAGCGAAAGAATTTTGCATCTGCGCGCCGGTCAGGTCACGAAAGATTGGATCAGCACATATTATTCAGAAGTCATCAATCAGACGCTCAAAGAACTGAATTTGTCGAATTATCGTCTGGATTGGGAAGTTGAAGATTCCGAAGCTAACGAAGAAAAGTTTGGTAACGACGATGATGACGATACGGATTTCTTTTTTGAAAAGCAGAGAAATGTTCCGGCTGCTCCGCAAAATAAGCAGTTAAATTTTGCTGATAAACCAAAACCTGAAGGTTTGCTTAAACAAAACTCCGCGAATTTTGTTGATATCGAGCCGATTGAAAATTCGCTGAATCAAAAATACACGTTTAAAACTTTCGTTGTCGGTTCGTGCAATCAATTTGCGCACGCAGCATCATTGGGCGCGGCGGAAACGCCGGGGAAAACTTACAATCCGCTTTTTATTTACGGCGGCGTCGGAATGGGCAAAACCCATCTGATGCACGCCATCGGTCATTCGATAAAAGAGCGAAACCGCCATCTGCGTGTTGCGTATATAACGTCCGAAAAATTTATGAACGAATTGATCAATGCGATTCGTTACGACAAAACTCAAACTTTTCGCGAAAAATATCGTTCGATTGACGTTCTTTTAATGGACGACGTGCAGTTTATGGCGGGAAAAGAACGCACGCAGGAAGAGTTTTTTCATACTTTTAATGCGCTGCATAACGATCAGAAACAGATTGTTATCAGCTCTGATTGTCCGCCGCGCGAAATTCCGACTTTGGAAGAAAGACTGCACTCGCGATTTGAATGGGGATTGATCGCTGACATCGAGCCGCCGGATTTAGAAACGAAAGTCGCAATCTTAAAACGAAAAGCCGATTTGGACGGAGTTAATCTGCCGGACGAAATCGCGTTTTTTATCGCCGGAAAAGTTCGCAGCAATATTCGTGAATTAGAAGGTTCGCTGGTTCGTTTGGTGGCGATTTCTTCGCTGCGCGGAATGCCGATTTCCAAAATGCTGGCGCAGGACGCGATGCGCAATATCGTTGATAACGATCAGCCGGAAGGTTTATCAATGGAGCGCATCGCCCGAACCGTTGCATCGCATTACAAATTATCGGTTGAGGAAATAAAATCAAAAAACAATTCGCGCCAGATCGCGGTTCCGCGTCAGATTGCGATGTATTTGTGTAAGAGATTAACGAAACACAGCTTTCCCGAAATCGGACGCGAATTTGGCGGTAAACATCACACGACAGTAATGCATTCGGTGGAGAAAATTGACGGCGTAATTAAGGACGACAGGAATTTCCACAGGGTTGTCAGCGAGTTAATTGACAATCTTTGCAGTTAGTTAGCGAACGAAGTAACAAAATTACAGTGAAAAGTTTTCCACAGAACATTTTCAAGGAAAGTCTTTTTACTGCTTTAACGACAGAACTTAAACAAAGTTTTCCACATTTCCACAGGGAAAGCTGAATTCACCCTGTGGAAAATGTGGAAAAGATTGATTGACACTGATTTTTTCCACAGGGACGAAAGTTATCCACAAGTTTTCCACAGAGCCTGTGGACGCGCAAGTTTAGTTATTGCATCAATAAAGTGGCTTTTCCACATTTCCACAGGCACTACTACTAATACTAGATAAAAATATAGTTTTTAAAGTATTAGAAAGAGTAAAAAGCGTTCGCCAAAAAAAGCGTATTTTTGGGTATAATAAAAAGCATTTCGAGAGGTTAAAAAAGTAATGGAATTTACAATCAAGCAAAGCGTTCTCAAAGATGAACTCGGATTTGTTCAGGGTATCGTCGAAAAGAAAAGCACGATTCCGGTTTTATCAAATATATTGATTGAATCAGTCGGTGAAAATTCGATTAGAATTGTCGGAACGGATTTGGACGTCACGATTCGATGCGAAACTTCAGCGAATATCAAAAAGAGCGGCTCGATGTGCGTGCAGGCGCGCAAACTTTTCGATATCGTTCGTTTGCTCGACGATGCGGACGTTCATTTTACGAAAGATGAAAACGAATGGGTGAAACTCAATTGCGGGAAATCCAACTTTCGGCTCGCCGGTGTTTCCAAAGAAAATTTTCCGGAAGTTCCATCTTTCAAAAGCGCGCCGATGAAATTGACGGCTGATATTTTTAATCATTTTATTCACAACACGTCTTTTGCGATCACGAACGAACAATCGCGGTTTACGCTTTCGGGCGCGAAGTTTATGATTGACGGAAATTCGGCGAAAATGGTGACGACCGACGGACACCGGCTGGCTTACATCGAAAGAAATTTGTCGGGCAATGCGACTGCCGAAGCGATGGACGCGCTGATTCCGAAAAAAGCTTTGCTCGAACTCGTCAAAATCGCGCGCGATGCCAAAGGCGAAGTCAGTTTCGGCGAAGACCCGAATCATATCTATTTTGAAGTTGACGGACGCCTGTTGATTACGCGCAAACTCTCCGGCACATTTCCTAATTACGAAATGGTGATTCCGAAAGACAACGACAAAATCGCGACTTTTGACGCCGACGAAATGAAAACGGCGATCCGCCGCGTTTCTTTAATGGCTGACGAAAGAACGCGTTCGGTGCGTTTGACGATTAAACCGAACGAAATCGAAATCGGCGCGCAAAGTTCGGAAGAAGGCGAAGCGAGCGAAAAAATCGCCGCTGATTATTCGGGCGAAGAAGTGAATATCGGTTTCAATTCGCAGTATCTGCAAGATTTTCTCAACGTCATCGGCGCGGCTGCCGAATCGGAAACGATTGAGCAGGAAACGGACGGCGAAAAAGTCAAAGTCAAAGAAACCGGCGGCAAACCGCGCGTCGCTTTTGAATTCAAAGACGGTAACGCGCAAACGCAAATGAGCGTTGCGGGCGACAAAAACTATACTTACAAATACATCGTGATGCCGCTCAGAATATGACGAGCTAGTTTTCTCCCGAATATTTACTTTTTATTTTCTGCACAATTTTTATGAAGCAATGCCCCGTTTGCAAAACAACATACACCGATCAATCGCTGCGGTTTTGTTTGGTTGACGGGGCATCGCTGCAAGCTCTCGACGACATTGAGCAGCCGACTTTGGTTTCGCCAAACGTTAATCTGCCGCAGGCAAACGCTAACCAATCCGTTTCGCCGAAAAAATCGAATTTCGTTTTATTCGCTATTGTCGGAATAGCCGCTCTTCTGATATTAGGTTTCATGGGTGTCACCGTGATTATATTTTACGCATCTGAGAACAATGGTAAAAAAGCGAATATTTCTAATGAAACCGCAAACTTTAAACCGCTAAACATTTCGAGAACACCGATTACAACGACGAATTCACAGTCAGCGAGCGAATATCCGATTAACAACACCGACGAAATAAAGAAAAAACTCGCCGATCTCCAAAAAAAGGTCGAAGAGCAGAAAAAACAAACGGCGGATTCAAGTGAAACTTCATCCAGCGATTCAACGACGGAAAACTACGCCGCACC
>SXVE01000564.1 GCA_005790265.1 Acidobacteriota bacterium
AACATCAAACAAAAAGGCTTCTCGCGCCGCGCCACCGAACTCGAAATCATCGGCTCAAACGGCACAAAATCCCTTAAAGGCGGCAAAATCCGCTCGGCTCTCCGCTTAAAAGAACAGCTTTTCGCCCTCAACAAACGCTACGACGGCAACGGTCGCGTCATCTCGTATTCATTCACAGGTCGCGGTTGGGGTCACGGCGTCGGAATGTGCCAATACGGCGCTTACGGTTTGGGGAAAATGGGTTTGAAATACGATCAAATTATCAAGCATTATTACACCGGCGTTGATTTGACGAAGGCTTATTAATAAATAAGGAGCATCATTTATGAGCAAAACAGTAACATTGGAAATTCCCGACGAGGTTTTCAGCAAATACCAAAAAATCGCTGATATAAAAGGAGAGACAACGGAAAATATAGTTTTAGAATTTGTTATAACTAATGTGCCGCGCGTCGAAAAACCGGATGATGAGAATGCGCGATTAGCCGAAGAAAGATTCGCTCGCCATTTCGGAGCGATCAATAGCGGCGATTCGAGGTCGGCGGACAATGAGAAAATTGACGCCGATTTGATTCGCGCATATGAGGATACGCACGACGATGAGTGAACAAATTTTTCTGGACACTTCAGGTTTGCTCTGCATTCACGACGGAAAGGACGTTCGCAACGCGGAAGCTATCAACTTATTTATAAAGGCGAAGCGGATTTTGACGACTAATTATATTTTGGCGGAATTTGTTCCTCTATCTTATGTTCGAGGGCAAAATCGGCAGGAAACACTTTCGTTTATTGACGATTTTCTCAAAATTTCACGCCTCGAAATTGTGTGGGTAAACGAAACTTTACATAATCGAGCTATGAAACTGCTTTCTGACCGACGCGATAAAAACTACTCGCTGTGTGACGCTGTGAGTTTTGTCGTTATGCGCGAACGCGGCATTTCGGAAGCGCTGACGACTGATAGGCATTTTGAGCAGGAAGGATTCGTCAAGCTTTTACAATCCTGAAAACAATTTAATCGAATCGAATATTTTTCGCAAAAAGCCGGCTTGAAATTTAAATTTCAAGCCGGCTTTTTGCGCTCAAACGTTTTTTAGTAGCGACGTTTTTTCTTGTTCAAAACGTAGGTGTAAAGCGCGCCGCTGCCCGCTCCGATTAGTGCGCCGTAGCCGGCGCCGCGTCTGCCTCGGGCGATGCCGCCGATTAAAGCGCCTGCGCCGGTCGCGATGCCGACGTTAATTAAGTTGCGGTGACGGCGGTAAAATGACGGGCGGCGATAAGTTGAATAACCGCGCGACGTGTAATAAGACGGCGACGAGCTGTAATAGCGCGCCGGACTGTAATATCTGTTCGTTCGATACGAACGATTATTGCGCGCGTAGCTTCTGCCGTAAGACGCGCGGCGATAACTTCTGTGCCGCGAACATCCGTTGTGCGCTTCGACCGATAAAGGCAAACCGACGGCGAAGACGAACATCATAACGAGACCGACCAAAAACTTTTTCATATTTCAAATCCTTCCTTAGTTTAAAATTTCAAATCGGAGAGAGAAATGTGCTAAGTTTTGGGAAGAGAAAAAATTTCGACGAGAGTTATATTTCAAATATAGACGAGTGTTTTTCAGATGGCAACTGATTTTGGAAAATCTGCCGGGGAATTTGTAAAAAATGAAGTTTATTCGCTATTCAAAATTCAAAGGTTTCGACGTTTCGGATGTTAATTTGGGCGATTTAATGCAGTCGCTGTCGGATTCGCTGCTCGATTCCGGCTACAACGAAGATTATTACTGGACGCGGCAGCGCAATGAGCCGGACGATTCGCTCGACGCGCTGCGGCAGGCGCTGATCGAAGCCTTGATCGAACAGGGAATGCTCAGCGAACAGCAAATTGAAGAAATGCTGGCGGAAAATGAAGGCAAATTCAAAGGCTCGCTGCTCGAAGAATTGGTCAATCAACTGATTGAACGAATGGTCGAAGAAGGTTATTTGAATCTCAAAGAAGTCGAACAGCCGCAAGCGCGCCAGCAACAGCAAAACGGTCAGGGAAAAGGCGAAATCGGACAAGCGCAGCCGCGCGATGTTCGTTTTGAAGTGACGGAAAAAGGCTTGGATTTTCTCGGCTATAAAACGCTGCAAAAATTGCTCGGTTCGATGGGCAAATCGAGCATCGGTCGCCACGAAACGCCGCAATTAGATACCGGAATCGAAGCTGCTTTGAGTTCCAAACAATACGAATTCGGCGACACGATCAATCTCGACGTTAACCAAACGCTTTTGTCGGCGATTTCGCGCGAAGGTTTGGGCGTTCCGCTTAATTTGGAATACAAAGATTTATACGTTCATCAACAGGATTATCAATCGTCGTGCGCGACCGTCGTGATGCTCGACTGCTCGCATTCGATGATTCTGTACGGCGAAGATCGGTTTACGCCCGCCAAAAAAGTTGCGCTCGCGCTCGCGCATTTAATTCGCACGAGTTACCCGGGCGATTCACTTAAAATCGTGCTTTTTCACGATGGCGCGGAAGAATTGCCGATTGCCAAATTAGCGACGACGCAAGTCGGACCGTATCACACGAACACGGCGGAAGGTTTGAAGCTCGCGCGGCGAATCTTGAACGCGCAGCGCAAGGAAATGAAGCAAATCGTGATGGTAACCGACGGCAAACCGACCGCCGCTTTCGTCGAACCGTCAAACGCCGCGTTTTTTAATCAGCGCCGTTATTCGCAAACGACTAAAGGCGAGAAAAAACTGCTGTATAAAAATTCGATGGGCAACGATCCGTTTGTGATGGCGGAAACGATGAAAGAAGTGCAGGCGTGCCGCAAATCCGGCATTATGATCAACACTTTTATGCTGGCGAGCGATTAGTACCTCGTTGAATTCGTCAAACAAATGTCGGCGATGACCAAAGGCAAAGCGTATTTCGCTAATCCGAACAATCTGACCGAGTTCGTGCTGATGGATTTTATGAAACGCCGCACGAGTCGCGTTAAATAAAAATAAATGCTTTACAGAGAATTATTGACGAGCGAATTGAACAATCAAAGCTCGGATTTTCAAAATTACGCGCGCGAACAGGCGGGCGATTTACATCTTTATTTGGGCGCTCTGCGGCGCGTCGAAAAGCTCGGCGGCGCGGCGATTCGAGAAAAATTGGCAGATGCGAAAAACGTCGGCGCGATTCCGGCGGATGAACTCGAACGGCAGCAATCTTTTACGTTTTCTTTTGATGAAAATTGGTCAAATCACGAACAGGCGCGCCGGTGGGCGACGCAAATTTTAGAAAATCGCACGACTTTCGCGGCGGACGGCAGCCAGCTTTACGCCGAAAAGGAAACTTCCCTGCCGATTGGCGCAATCCAAATCGGCTGGTTTGAAAATCCGCACAACGCGGAAATCGGCTACGAAAAGAACGCGCGTTTTTTCGTGCTTTCGCCGGAAAAATTGCTCGCGCAGGACGAGCCGGTCGTGCCGGAAACGAAAGTCGGGCAATATCGTTTTGAAGCGGAAATTGACAAGGCGAAAGAATTCTTAGAGAAAAAAAGCGGCTGGCAGCAGCGCGGCGAGCGAATGCCGCTCGCGTTTTACGACGGAACGCTTTTGCTTTCGACGCCGCATCCGGACAGCGGCGTGCAGGAAACTTTTACCAATAAACTCGTCGAGCTCGTTCGTTTTTCAAAAGCGACGCAGGTTCCGATTATCGGTTACGTTGACCGCAGTTACGCGCGCGATTTGCTGACGATGCTCGGAAATTTCGGCGCAAAAACGGAGAACGGCAAAAAAAGCCTGCACGATGCGACGATTCTTAACGCGGCAAACGAAAATTTCGCGCCCGTGCTCGGTTCGTGGGGCGACCGCACTTGTTTTTGCTTTGCCGACCGGCGCGGTTTGAGCGCGTTTATCGAACCGGAAACCGGCAAATCGCTCGTCGGTTTTACTTATCTGCAAACGACCGCCGAATCAGCGCCCGCGCGCATTGACGTTCCGGCGTGGATTTACGAACAAGGACTTTTAGACGAAATATTAAACGTGATTCGCGCCGAATGCGTGATCGGTCTCGGTTATCCCTACGCGCTCGAAACGGCGGATCAGACGGCTTTAATTACCGTGCGCGACCGCGAAGTATTTTTAAGAGCTTTACAAGACTTTGCCAAAACGAATAATCTAAACTTCAGCGTTTCGCGCAAAAACGCGAGCAAAGGCAGACGACGATGACCAAACGAACCGGAGAAACCAAGCGGCAGAACGGCGAAACAAAAAGTATCGCCGTCTCGCACAATGCTCCGACGCTCAGATGTTCGGCGTGCGGCGCGCAGGCGCGGCGCGATTCGGCGAGATTCTGTCTGGTTTGCGGCAAAACGCTCAACGAAGATTACCAGCCGCTCGACAATTTGCGGGCATCGTATCGTTTGCAGGGACAAAGTTTTCCGGTCGAACAGCAAAAACCATCGGGCGAAATCAATCTGTTTGAAACGAACCGCAATCCCGTTGCGCAGACGGCTTGGGCGTGTTTGGTTTATTCGATGGTTCCGTATCTCGGAATTTTGTTCGTTCCGCTGACGTTCGTCGTCGGCGGTTTTGGAATTATCGCCGCGCGACGACAACCGCAGATCGGCGGTCGAAAACTCGCCGTCGCCTGTTTTCTACTTAGTTTCGTCGTGCTTGGCATTCAAATTTTCCTTTGGTGGCTTTTGTATATTATTCCTGAACTCGGCAGACAGATTCAGTGAGCGGTGAGCGGCAGGTGGTGAGCAGTAAAAAATGTCATTAATATATGGACAAGCCTCACAAAAAATTAGTTGCCTGGCAAAAATCTATGGATTTAGTCGAATTAGTTTATGAAATAACAAAATCTTTTCCGGCGGAAGAAAAATTTGGCTTAATTTCGCAAATGCGCCGGGCGGCGGTTTCCGCTCCGTCTAATATCAGCGAGGGCGCGGCAGATCGTTCTCATCAGCAATTTGTTAATTTTTTGAGCATTTCAATCGGTTCGCTTAACGAATTGAGTACACAGTTTGAGATTTCTTTGCGCATCGGCTATATAAATAAAATAAATCACGAAAAAGCACAGAATTTAATTGACGAATGTCTTAAAACGACATTCGGACTAAAGCGAAGCGTTGAACAAAGATATTTGTAAACTGTTTACTGCTCACCGCTCACTAAAAAGATGAAAATCGCTAAAATCGTCAGCTCGAATTCACATATTGATTACATTGGGCGCGTGGTTGACGCGCTTGATACCGATGCGCCGCCGCAAGCGGAAGATTTCGGTTTCGCGCAATTCGTTAATTTGCCGCTGGAAAATGAAGACGTCGTCGGCGTGATTTACAATTCGATGCTCGTTAATCCCGAATACGCTAATTTCGGTCCGCGGCTTTCGCCAAAACCGGAACTCGGCAATTTCAGCCCCGATTATTTGAACGAACAGGGATTTTTGATCGGCATTCTGCTGCTCGGCGTCAAAGATCGCGCCGATAAAATCGTGCACGGCGTGCCGCGCCGCGTCGTTCCCGCCGGTCAGGACGTTTACAAAATCGAACCGCGCGAAGTGCGAAAATTTCACACGGACGAAAACGAATGTCTGCAAATTCATTATTACTCGCAGATTGTCGCGCACGCCGGACTTTTCGCCGTTCCGCTGCTCGAAGCCATTATCGAACAACTGCATCTCGAGTGTTCGGATTCTGACAAACAAAGGCTCGGCGTATTAAAACAAACGCTCGCCTGGCAACGAACGATGAGCGGAATGCGTCTATAAAATTACAATTTCGGTTTTTAGATTTTGTCGGTTTTATTCAACAATTTGTTCTTCAATTCAGAAAATTAACGAAAAAATTAAAAAGAGGATTTTATGAAGAAACTATTCTTTACGCTTGCTCTCGGCTTATTCGCCGGAGCTCTGGCAATTTCCGCGCAGCCGCGCCAAACGGAAAAAGCGCCGAATGTCGCGGCTACGTCGCCGGCTGCCACCGCACCGCAGTCTTTCGAGGCGAAATACGAAGGCGGAATGCTCGGTTTTGATGATAAACAGGAAGGTTCGCTTAAATTTGACGATCTGAATGAACGGCTTGTTTTCTTCGGCAAAGATCAAAAAGAGAAATTTTCGCTTCCGTACAGCGCGATGCTAATGGTTTACACCGGCAAAAAATCCGTCCGGTCGGCAGCCGGAACCGCCGTCAGCGTCATTCCGCTGCCCGGCGCCGGACTTGCCGGATTGATTCGCGAAAAACGCCGCTATTTA
>SXVE01000072.1 GCA_005790265.1 Acidobacteriota bacterium
CGCGAAAACGCCCGCAACGGCACAGCGGTCATTGATATAAATGCATTTGCTACGCCGTCAACGCTCACTTTGGGCAACGGCTCGCGCACTTATGACGATGTGCGGCGAGATAATTACCGAAATTTTGATTTGTCGCTCGCTAAAATGTTTGGCTTTAACGAGAACAAACAAAAATTAGAGTTTCGAGTTGAGGCTCTGAACGTGTTGAATCTAGTGGTTTTCGGAACGCCGGGAAATAATATCAACGCGGCTAATTTCGGCATCGTCACCACGCAGGGAAATCGTCCGCGCATCGTGCAGCTCGTCGGACGTTTCACGTTTTAACATTGGGGCGCGGAAAATGGAGAGACGCGGTAAGGCAGAAATATATTGCCGCGTCTCTTTTATAGTTTCCGCGTCACCGCGTTTTTTATCGGCGCGACTTTTATGATTTTTTTCGGTCTGCTCGTCATTTTTATTGTTTTCGCCGCGCTGATGTTTATGCGGAAAGTTCCGGCATTGATCGCGCTTCCGGCGATGGCGATTTTGATTGCGGCGCTTGCGCGGCTGCCGTTTATTGATGTTTTGAACAACATTATCGCCGCCGGTTCGACGAAGCTTGCCGCCGTTTACGTCGCGGTTTTTGCGGGCGCGATGATGGGACGCGTGATGATTCAGACGGGAATCGCCGAAGAAATCATCAAACGCGCGGCGGAATTCGGCGGCGAACGTCCGATGATCGTCGCGTTCGGCTTGATGCTCGTCACGGCGATTTTATTCACGACTTTGCAGGGCTTGGGCGCGATTATTACGGTCGGCTCGCTGGTTTTGCCGATTATGATGAGCATCGGCATTCCGCGCAAATTAGCCGGAACGCTTTTTCTGCTCGCGTTCGGGACGGGATTTATCTTTAACCCGATTCTTTTCACGCTTTACCGCCAGCTTTTGGGATTAAAAGACGCCGATCTGCTGCCCGCCGAGATTTCCAGTTTCGCGTTTTTGCTCGTCGGTTTAATGATTGTGACGGTCGTCGTTTATTCCGTTATTGCAGCGAAACGAACGGGCGAAGTTTTATTTATGACCGCTGTTTCAAAAGACGAACTGCTGACGCGCCAAACCGAAAAACGCGTGCCGACCATCGCGCTTTTGACGCCGTTCGTGCCGCTCGTTTTGTTTTTCGGTTTTAACTATTTCGGCATCAAACTGGATTTTATCGCCGCCTTTATTATCGGCTCGCTGTTCGCGGTTTTGACGACGCAGCCGAAACTTTCGATTAAAACTCTGACCGCTTCGGCAATCAAAGGAATCGAAGACGGCGCGCCCGCCGCGATTTTGATGATGGGCATCGGAATGCTGCTCAACGCGCTCAATCTGCCCGTTATCAAAGGCGCGCTCGAGCCGCTGATTCAATCGCTGCCGTTCGCCTCGCCCGTTTTCTACATTTTGTTTTTCGGGCTGCTGTCGCCGCTTGCGCTTTATCGCGGACCGCTCAATGTTTTCGGCATCGGCATCGGACTTTTTACGATTATGTTCGGCGCGGGCGTGCTGCCGGCAATCGCTTTGCTCGCCGCCATAATGTGCGTCGTGCAGGTGCAGAACGTGTGCGATCCGACGAACACGCACAACGTCTGGATCGCCAATTTCGTCGGCATTCGCGTCGAAGAATTAACCAAAGAAACGATTCTCGCGATGGTCGCCGTTTGTCTTTTGGGATTGATGGCGAGCGCGTTTTTATTTTTGCGGTGAGAATTTTGGAAAGATATTTTTCTCGAAATAAATTTATGCTGAAAAAAATTACATTGAGTTTCGCCATTTTATTTGTCGCCGCGTTTTCGGTCGCGGCGCAGAATCAGCCGCAGCAAATCGTCGCCGCCAATAATCTGACTTTCAAGATTGCAGGCAAAGATCGGCAGCGCAACAACGAAGAAATCGTCATTTATTCGCCGGAATATTACAAAAAAAATCCGTCGTCGAAAAACGGCATTGACGTTTTAGTCGTTGACGACAAAGTGACAATTATCAATGACCGCGCGGGCGCCGTTTATCTGCAAAACAAGCCGGATCCGGGCGCGATTGCGGTCGAGAAAAAAGGCTACGTTTTGAGTGCGCAGGGCGAAGCGCGCAAATGGATTCTGGCGAATCTGAAAGTCGGCGATACGATTGCGGTTAAAGCGTTTGACCCGAACGCCGAAGTTCCGCCCGCCGCTTCGATTCCTTGTTTTGCGGGCGCGTATTACCGCAAAGCCGTTTCGAGTTTTGACGTGTGGACGGGCATCGCCGGTTTCGTCAAACTCGGCACGCCGACGGTTGACGAAAATCGGCTCGGCGCGGAAACCAAACAGCCGCTCGATAATTTTTCGGTTTATATGGGCGGCAACGCGGGCGGAAAATCCGAAGTTGACGCCGGGCTGACGTGGGAATTTACGCTCGATAAAGACGGCAAACGCTCGGCGCGGCGCAATGCTTTTCGCCCGTTCTGGCGCACGAAAACGTGGAACAGCGCGCCCGACGAAAAACAATTTTATTTTTATCCGGGCGAAACCGTTCAGATGGCGGTTTTGGTCGCCGGACCGAATAAATTGCGTCTGGTGATTTCTGACGGCAAATCGAAAACTTTTCAGACGGATTTTGACGCCGAAGGCTTTTCGCCGGGAATTCCGCGCCAGTTCAAACGCGTCAACGCGATTGACCAGGTGGCGAATGAAGGCAAACCGGCGAAACCGACCGAAGCGAAAGTGACGGGCGCGGAATGGCTTTCGACCGTTTTGCTGCGCGGCGCGGGCGCAGACGCGAAACAAATTCCGATGGCGGCGGAAAAATTCACCGATATGCGCTGTCCGAACGTCAACAACATCGTCGTCACAACGACCGACAAAGCGAAGGGCGGCGAGAAAATTGATATTTACGGCGCGCCGAAAAATTAGGAAAATTGAAACATATAGGGACATAGAAAACATAGAAAAAGGTTTAAGTTAGCTTTATAAGCAGCTTTGGAAAAATCTCTGCGTCCTATGTTTCTATGTGTTTAAAGGTTTTGAGTTTATGAAAAAGTTAGCACTGATATTGATTTTCGCCATTCTTTTCAGCCCGCAAACGTTTCGCGCGCAAACGAAAAAAGTCGTGAGCGAAAAGATTTGGGTCGAAAACATTTTGAAATCGCTGACTTTGCGCGAGAAAATCGGGCAGATGATGGTGACGGGCGTTTTGGGCGATTATAAAAACGTGGACGGCGACAAATTTGCGGAAGTCCGTAAGCAAATTCTCGAAAATAAAGTCGGCGGTTTCGTTTTTTATCGCGGCGACGCGCTCGAACTCGCCGCGTTGACCAATGAAATGCAGCGCATCGCGAAAGTCCCGCTGCTGCTCGCTGCCGATTTCGAGCGCGGTCTGCCGATGCAGATTCGCAGCGGCACGAGTTTCACGCACAATATGGGCATCGCGGCGGCGGGAAATCCGCTCGATTCGTATCGCAAAGGACAAATTATCGCCGAGGAAATGAAAGCAATCGGCATCAACTGGCTCTACGGTCCGGTTTCCGATGTCTTGAACAATCCAGCGAATTCGATGGTCAACGTGCGCAGTTACGGCGAAAATTCCGAAACGGTTTCCAAATACGTCGCTGAAGAAGTGCGCGGGCTGCGCGACGGCGGAGTTTTGTCAACGGCGAAACATTTTCCCGGTCACGGCGACACGCCGATTGATTCGCACATTAACACGCCGACGATTAACATCAGCCGCGAGCGTTTTGAAACGGTTGAGCTTGCGCCGTTTCGCGCCGCGATTGCCGCCGGACTCGATTCGTTTATGACGGCGCACATCGCCTTGCCGAACGTGACGGGCGACAATGTTCCCGCGTCGCTTTCGCCGCAGATAAATCAAGATTTGGTGCGCAAACAGCTCAAATTCGACGGCATCATCACGACTGATTCGCTCGGAATGGGCGCGATTACGAAAAATTATTCGCCGACGGAAAGCTCGGTGCTGGCGATCAAAGCGGGCGCGGACATCGCGCTCTTGCCGCCGAATCCGAAAACGGCGATTGATGCGGTGGAAAAAGCCGTTTTGAGCGGCGAAATTCCCGTCAAACAAATTGACGATTCGGTGCGGCGCATCTTAAAAGCAAAATATCGCGTCGGTCTGGTAAATGCGAAATCGGTTGATTTGGCGAACGTTAATCGCGTCGTCGAAAAACAGGCGAACGTGAAATTCGCCAACGATTTAGCCGAACGTTCGATGACGCTTTTCCGCAACGAAAATAACATTTTGCCGCTCGGCGCAAAACGCGTGGCGAAAACGATGTTCGTCATCGTCGCGGGCGACGACGATTTCGATCAGGGAATGATTTTCAAAGCGGCAATCGAACAACGCGCGAAAAATTCTAAAGTCGTTCGCGTGGACAAACGTACGACAAAAGACGAATACGAACAGATTTTGACGGATGCGAAACGCGCTGAAACCGTCGTCATCGCGCCGTTTGTCAAACGCGCCGCGCTCAAAGGAACCATCGCGCTGCCCGACGCGGAAGCCGAATTTATTCAAAAAGCGATTTCCGCCAATAAACGCACGGCAATCGTCGCGTTCGGCTCGCCGTATCAAATCCAACAATTTCCCGCCGCACGCACATATTTAGCGGCGTGGGCGGTCGAAGACGTCGCGCAAACTGCCGCCGCGCGCGCGATTTTCGGTGAAACTTCGATTACCGGACGCTCGCCGGTCGCGCTGCCGAATTTTTTTAAAATCGGTGACGGTTTACAAATTGACGCGACCAAATTCCGCGAAAAAGACGCGAAGGAAGCGACGGAGATTTTTAATTGATTAGGTTATTTAACCGCAGATGAACGCGGATTCACGCAGATTTAACAAAACGAAAATAATTGATTTTATCTGCGTTTATCTGCCAAATCTGCGGTTTCAAACTCTTTCGGTTTCATCATTTATTTATGAAGAAGTTTTTCAGTTTACTCACGCTTTTCGTCATCGTCAGTCAATCAATCACGTTGGCGCAAACGAAAAAAGCGAGCGCGAATCAGTCGCGGCAAATCGAGCAGATTATCAGGAAGATGACTTTGCGCGAGAAAATCGGGCAGATGATCGTGATGCCGCTCAACGGCGAATTCGGCAACGTCAACAGCCAGAAATTTAAGGAAATGCGTCGTCAAATCGTGGATTTGCACGTCGGCGGCTTTACGCTTTTTCGCGGCGAAGCCAATTCCATCGCGGTTTTGACAAACGAAGCGCAGAAACTAGCGAAAATTCCGCTGACGTTTTCCGCCGATTACGAGCGCGGACTGCGGATGCAGCTCCGAACCGGAACGCCGTTTACGACGAATATGGGCGTCGCCGCGGCGGGCGATGTTCAGGCGGCTTATAATCAGGGCAAAATTATCTGCGAGGAAATGCGCGCGATTGGCGCGAATTGGCTGTTCGCGCCGGTCGCCGATGTCAATAATAATCCTGATAATCCGGTGATTAATATCCGCAGTTTCGGCGCTGATCCGCAACGCGTCGGCGAATTCGTCGCGGCGGAAACGCGCGGCGTGCGCGACGGCAATTGTCTCGCCACGCTCAAACATTTTCCCGGTCACGGCAATACGGCGACCGATTCGCACATCGGGCTTTCGACGATTTCGGGAACACGCGCCGATCTGAACGCGACCGAAATCGTGCCGTTCAAAACCGCGATTGACGGCGGCGTCGAATCGGTAATGACGGCGCATCTCGCCGTTCCGAACGTGACGAATGACAATTTACCTTCGACGCTGAATCCGAAAATTTTGAACGATATTCTGCGCAAAGAGTTAAAGTTCAAAGGCATTATTTCGACCGATTCGATGGAAATGGGCGCGATCACCAAAGCGTATCCGAACGGCGCGAGCGCGGTGATGGCGATCAAAGCCGGCGTTGATGTCGTGCTGTTTCCGCCTGACGTTGATGCGGCGATTGTGGCGATTGAAACGGCGGTCAAACAAGGCGAAATTACCGAAGAAAGATTGAACGAATCAATCAGAAGATTATTAAACGCAAAATATAAAATCGGACTTTTCCGCAACCGTTTCGTTGATTTAACCGCCGCAACTTTGATGGTCGAAAAACCGGAAAACGTCGCTGAAGCCAATCGCGTCGCGGAAAAATCAATCACGCTTTTGCGCAACGAAAACAATTTTCTGCCGATCAGCAAAGAAGCGGCGCGCAAAACTTTGTTCGTCATTATCGCCGCGGACGACGATCCGATTGAAGGCGCGACTTTTTCGAGCGAAATCATCAAACGCCAGCCGAACGCGAAAATTGCCAAACTCGATTTCCGCTCAAACGCCGACGATTACGCCAAAGTTTTGGCTGACGCGAAGAATTACGATTCGATTATTCTCGCGCCGTTCGTCAAACGCGCGGCGGCAAAAGGCACGGTCGCACTGCCCGAAACGCAGGTCGCATTCGTCAAAAAAATGCTCGATTTCGACCGCAAAAAAGTCGCCGTCGTCGCGTTCGGCAATCCGTATATGATTCGCCAGTTTCCCGAGGCGAAAACTTACGCGGTAACTTACGCCATCGAAGAAGTCGCGCAAACCGCCGCCGCGCGCGTGATGTTCGGCGAAGTGCCATTTGCGGGAAAACTGCCGGTCAATATTCCCGATTTATTTCAAATTGGCGCGGGAATTGTGAAATAAATCTAACCGCAGATTTTACGGATGAATGCAGATAAAGATGGATAAACATCGCAAAAGACTTGAACGCAGTTTGAATTAAACTTTAAAAAATCTGCGTTTATCTGCGTTCATCTGCGGTTAATGAAAAATGGAAACCCAAAACCCGAAATCCGAAATCCAAAATCGCCGCGTTCGCGTCGGCATTGATGTCGGCGGCACGTTTACCGATGTCGTCGTCGTGGATAATGACTCGCGCGAAGTTGTTTCGCAGTTGAAAGTTCCGACGACGCACGATGCGGTCGAAGGCGTCGCGCTCGGTATTATTAATGCGATTGAACGCGCTTTGAACGAACTGAATATCTCGCCGGACGACGTGATTTTTATCGCGCATTCGACGACGCAGGCGACGAATGCGCTGCTCGAAGGTGATGTCGCAAGCGTCGGAATTATCGGCATCGGAAGCGGTTTGGAAGCGATTAAGGCACGAATTGACACGCGCATTCCGGCGATGGAACTTGCGCCGAATCGTTTTTTGCGACCCGAACACCGATTTTTGAAGGTTAGCCACAGAGATCACAGAGAACACGGAGAAAACAGAGAAAAAGGGGAGAACGTAAAAGGCGCAGAGAAATCAAACAGAAATATAAATAGTGAAAAAAACTC
>SXVE01000565.1 GCA_005790265.1 Acidobacteriota bacterium
GTTTCACTTGTTCGAGTTTTCCGTTTTCCGAAGCCGCGCGCAACGCCGTTCCGAAACCGTAATAACCGGGAACGTTTTGCTTGATTTGACTCCACGCGCCGACAAACGGAATCGCGCGCAAATCCTTTAATTCCAACTTGCTCGAACCGCCGCGCTTCGCCGGACGACTGCCGATGTTGGTTTCCGCGTAAAACCGCAGCGGGCTGGCGTGCGACAAATAATCGAGAAACGCCGGATGATTTTTCAATTCTTCATAAGCGCGCAAACTTTCGTCGGCTAATTCCTGCATCAAATCGTTTTCCGCCGCCGTGAAAGTTTCGGGTTTTTCGGCAAACAGAGTTTTATACAAACCGGCGTGCAAAAGCTGTTCGATATTGTATTGCGCCGCTTCGATCGTGCCGAAATTCGAGCTGACGGTTTGCCCTTGAACGGTGAGTTCGACGGCTTTGTCGGCGATGTTTTTGCCCATCGAAGAATAAAATTTGTGCGTTTTTCCGCCGCCGCGCGCGGGCGGTCCGCCGCGTCCGTCAAAAAACACGACTTCGATTCCGTATTCGGCGGCGATAGCGGTCAATTCATCTTTCGCCCGGTAAATGCTCCAGTTCGCCATCAAATAACCGCCGTCTTTCGTTCCGTCGCTAAAGCCGAGCATGATCGTCTGCACGTCGCCGCGCCTGGTTAAATGCCGGCGGTAAAGCGGATTTTCGTACAGCTCGCGCATCACGCCGCCCGCGTTTTTCAAATCGTTGATCGTTTCAAAAAGCGGCACAATATCAACCGTCAAATCTTCGGCGCGCCAGCCGCCGAGCAGAAACAAACCGTAAACTTCGATGGCGTTGAGCGCCGTCTGACACTGGCTGATAATGTATCGTTCGCAGCCGCGCGCGCCGTTGCGCCGCTGAATATTTTTTATTTCCGCGATGGTTTGCAAAGTGTCTTTCGCGAGTTCGTCGGCGAGCGCGTCAACATCGGCGACCGGCGTTAAATTGAAAAGCGCGCTGATTTTCTGCTCGTCCGAAAGTTGTTCGTAATCGGCGGGAAAACCGCCTTCGTTTTGCGCGGCGATTGACTGCAAAATCTGCGTGTGCGCCGAGCTTTCCTGCCGCACGTCGAGCGTTGCGAAATAAAGTCCGAACGATTGGACTTTGCAAATCAGTTCGTTGACGAGCGCGACGAATAAATTGTTGTGTCGTTCGATGAGCAAACCGCGAATTTCAACGAGCGGCTCGAGAATTTCTTCAATCGAAATTTCGGTGCTTTTTCCGGCGGCGTAAATGTTTTCGTAAAGTTTTTGTTCGAGATCGGACAGAATTTTTTCGACGCCGGTAAACGTCAAGCGGCGTTTCAGGCGGCGCACGTCGCGGTGATAACAGCGCAAAATCGAATCGCGCAGCGCCGTCGCCACCGCTGCCGTCGTTTCGACCGTGACAAACGGATTGCCGTCGCGGTCGCCGCCCGACCAGAAACCCATTTTCACCGGCGTAAAATCTTCGCCCGCAAACTCGTTTAATTCAGCGACGATTTTGCCGACCGCGTCGTAAAAAACGTTTTCCAGATACCAGATTAAGCTGACGGCTTCGTCAAACGGCGTCGGTTTTTCCTTTTTGATAAACGGCGTGCGACCTAATTGCTGCAAATACGTGTTGATTTCGGAAACGTTGTTTTCGCTGATCGCCGCAACCAGATCGTTGATAATTCCGAGCACCGCGCCCGGATAAAATTGCGTCGGATGCGCGGTCAAAACGAGCCGCACGGAAAAATCGCGCAATTTTTCGAGCAGTTCCGGCTTTTTGTTGTTTTGCAAAACGGTTGATTCGAGATGTTTCAGCGTTCCCGCGCCGGAAGCCTCATTAACCGTTTGAAACGCCGCGTCTTCGAGCGCGTCAAACAAAACGACTTGCCGTTCGGCGTATTGCACGAAGCGAAACAGCAAATCCATTTTGTCGTTTTCATTTTCGACGGCGACATGATCGCGGAAAAATTTTTCGACGATTTCCTGCGGATTCGAGCCGCGCTCGTAACCTTCTTCGCAATTGCTCAAAAAAAGCGACAGCAGAATTCCGGTTTTTTCGATGCGGTTAAACGGCAGCGATGTGAAAAGGCTGTTGTAAAGCTGAAACGGCACGGCGACGTGATCTTGAAATTGCCGAAGTTTGTTTGAAGGAATCTGCATAATAAAAATAAAAAAATGTGCTCGCAAAACGCTGAATTTCGTTTGATTTTATAAAATAGTGCGGCAATTTGCGCGCCGCTTTTAATCAAACTATGCAAATTCAGAAAAATTTAAGACGCGGTGAAATACGCCCGACATCAATTTTATTTTTTCGTTAATATTATTTTTCAAATCTGAACCAATCAATGTCCACCGTTCCCGCGTCGTTGAATTTGCCCGGGCGCGTAAAAAAGAAACCGATTTTCGCACCGATCCATTTTCCTTCGCGCGCTTTAAACGGCGCGCCGAAATTTTGAAAATTCCGTCCGTCCGTGCTGAAAGAAAATTGACACATCGCGTTTTCGGAAACTGCGACGCGCAAAAATAACTCGACGCTTTTCTGTTCGCCTTTTAGCTCGTGTTTCAATTCAATCACCGGGCTTTCCGTTTCCGGCGTGCCTTTATCGGCGTTTTGCGCCGCCGCGTGCGCCGCGTAAATCTTGCCGTTTTTGTTCGTCAACCCGACGTAAGCGTAATCCATTCCCATCACGACGAGACCGAATTTTTCGCCGTCAAAACGCGGATTGAAATTAACTTTTGCCGTCGCCGTAAATTTTTCCGCCGGAAATTTTTGCAGCAGCAGGTTCGGCAAATCCCAGAGATTTTTATAATTTTCCGCCGTCTGCACCGAATTCATTCGCAAAACGCCGCGCGCCGGAAACGGAAAAGCCCACGTCGAATGCGGATTGGCGTGCCATTGCCATTGCAAACCTAATTGAGCGCTGCTGAATTCATCCGAATCCGGCGGCGTTTCAATCGGAAAAGTTTTTCCGCCGACGTTCGGCTTTTTGTAGCGCGCGACCGGCTCGCCCGTGCCGTCGCCGTCCTTGTCCGCGCCGATCACGGGAAAATCGTTTTTCCATGTCATCGGCTGAAGATGAACGATGCGACCGTACGCCGCGCGATCTTGAAAATGGACGAACCAATCTTCGCCGGTCTGCGTCGAAATCCACGCGCCCTGATGCGGTCCGTTGATTTTGGTATTGCCCTGCGCGAGCGCAATTTTCTCTTCGTACGGTCCGAAAATACTGCGCGAACGCAGAATCAGTTGCCAGCCGGTTGCGACGCCGCCCGCCGGAGCGAAAATATAATAGTAGCCGTTGCGTTTGTAAAATTTCGGACCTTCGACCGTCGTATGCCGGTCGTGTCCGTCGAAAACGATTATCGGCTCGCCGAGCAGTTTCGTTGCGTCGGCGCTCATTTTTGAAACGACGAGAACCGTTTTTATTCCGGCGCGGCTTCCGGCAAATGCCGAAACGAGATACGCGCTGCCGTCTTCGTCCCACAGCGGACACGGATCAATCCAGCCTTTTCCGCTTTTAATCAACAGCGGTTCCGACCATTCGCCTGCCGGATTTTTCGTTTTCGTCATATAAATTCCGAAATCCGGATCGGGATAAAAAATATAATATTCGCCGTTGTGGAAACGAATCGAAGGCGCCCAAACGCCGCCGCCGTGCTGCGTTTTTTCAAAAACATCGAACGGCGGCTGTTTCGCGAAAACGTAATTGATCAAGCGCCAATTGACCAAATCTTTGGAATGCAGAATCGGCAAACCGGGCGCGCTGTTAAAGCTTGAAGCCGTCATATAAAAATCGTCGCCGACGCGAATCGCGTCCGGGTCGGAATAATCAGCGTGCAGAATCGGATTTTGATAAGTGCCGTCGCCGTTGTCGGCAACCCAGACTTTAGAAACGAAATTCGTTTGCGCCGAAACTGACAGCGAAAACAGCGCGGCGAAAAAAACGATGAGAATGTGCAGCGAACGAATAACGGTAAAGTTCATTTTTAATTTTTATAAAGTTAAAAAACAAAACGCCCGCGAAAATCGAAATGCGATTTGATCGTTTGACGATTAAATCGGCAATCTGTTTCGCGGGCGTTTTTTGTTGTTTAAAGACTGCGAACGATTTTCAGGTAGCTGGCGGCTTTTTCGGCGACGCTTTCAATGTCGCCCGCGCGAATCGCTTTCGTATCAACCAGATCCGCGCCGACGCCGACGGCAACCGCGCCCGCCGCAAAAAAATCGGCGATTGTATCCAAAGAAACGCCGCCGGTCGGCATCATTTCGATGTGCGGAAACAGCATTTTCAAAGTTTTCAGATATTTCGCGCCGCCCATCGTATCGCACGGAAAAACTTTCACGCAGTCGGCACCGGCTTTGTGCGCGGTCAAAACTTCGGTCGGCGTTATCGTTCCGGGCATAACGGCGATGTTGTTTTCGCGGCAAAATCGAACGGTTTCCGCATCAAACGCCGGACTGACGATAAATTTCGCGCCCGCCGCCGCGCATTTTTCGGCTTGCGCGGCGTCCAAAACCGTTCCCGCGCCGAGCAGAACGTCGGAATTTTCCCGGCTCAATTCCGCGATTAACTCGGGCGCATCCGGCACGGTCATCGTGATTTCGTAAACTTTGATGCCGCATTGTGCCAGCGCTTTGATCGCCTGCCGCGCGTCGTCGGTCGAATCGGTGCGCACGACCGGCACGAGCTTTTCGCGTTTGATAATTGCTAAAACTTCCGCTTTTTCCATTGATTGATACTTCAAAAAAACTGTTTTCTACCGATTAGATTTCGCTGATTTTCGCCGGTTCGAGACGCGGCGAAAGCAGATGAATTAATCCCAACGCCAGCAGATAAGCCGACGCCGCGATGACGAAAATAATAAAAAAACTGCCGTTCGGATTTTCCGGCGTTTTCGTGCTTTCGAGAATAAATCCGACGAGCGGCGCGATCAGCATTCCGCCAATCGCTCCCGCCATTCCGCCGATGCCGACGACCGAACCGACCGCCTGTTTCGGAAACATATCTGAAGACAAAGTAAATAAATTCGCCGACCAGCCTTGATGCGCCGCCGCCGCGATGCCGATCAAAACGACGGCGACCCATAAATTGGAAGTAACCGACGCGAAAACAATCGGCACGACGGCAAGCGCGCAGACGAGCATCGCCGTTTTGCGGCTGCGGTTGATCGTGTAGCCGCGTTTAATCAGCGCCGACGAAATATAACCGCCGCCGACCGAGCCGACATCGGCGATGATGTAAATAATCGCAATCGGAATTCCGAAAGTTTTGAGGTCTAAACCGTGACGTTTGTTCAAAAAATCCGGCAGCCAGAAAAGATAAACCCACCAAATCGGATCGGTCAAGAATTTACCGAGCGCAAACGTCCACGTTTGGCGATATTTCAAAAGCGTCGCCCACGGAATTTTTACTGCCGGTTCGACCGGATCGCTCTGAATATACGCGAGTTCCTGTTTGGAAAGATTCGGATGAATTTCCGGTCGGCGATAAAAAACCAGCCACAAAATCAGCCATAAAAGACCGAGCGCGCCGGTGATGATAAACGCTTCGTACCAGCCGTAATACGCGACGATAATCGGCACGATGAGCGGCGTGGCGAGCGCGCCGACGTTGGTTCCGGCATTGAAAATTCCGGTGGCGAGCGCGCGTTCTTTTTTCGGAAACCATTCGGCGGTCGTTTTAATCGCCGCCGGAAAATTTCCCGCTTCGCCCAAGCCGAGCACGAACCGCGCGACCATAAATCCGACAACGGAAATTGAAAAAGCGATTGACCACGGCGCGAGTCCGAAAACGCCGGTGATCGAATTCACAATCGCCAGAATTCCGTTAACGAGCGGCACGACGACCGGCGAAGCGAATTCGCCGACGCCGACCGCCCACGCATGCATCAGCGCGCCGATGCTCCACAAAACAATCGCCAGCGAAAATCCGACGCGCGTGCCGATTTTGTCCATCAGGCGCCCGACGAAAATAAATCCGATGGCGTAAGCGGTCGTAAAAGCGAAAATAATCCAGCCGTAGTCAATATCCGTCCAACCGAATTCGGCTTGCAGCGTCGGTTTCAGAATCGCGATGACTTGCCGGTCAATATAGTTGACCGCCGAAGCGAGAAACAGCAGCGAGCAGATCACCCAGCGAAAATTGCCGCCGCTGGCAACGGAAGAAGTTTCTTCGACAGCGGCAATCGCCGCGCCGCTCATGCTCGATCCGTCTTCAACCGGAACAATCTCGGCGCGCGATTTCGCGTCCTCATTTTTTTCGACAATATCGGATATTTCGCTCATTTTCGACCTCTTATTTTGGAAAAATGTAAAAGTATGTTCGGTAAAATTTAGACGGACAAAATTCCCGGCGCTGAATACGCGCGCGCGCCGATTTGAACTGTAATCGCCGGAAAATCGGCAGATTCAGTGATAATTTCGATGCCGTCGCCGGAAACGAGCGCGGTTTCTTCGACTTTCGTTCCGGTAATCGAAGGATTCCACGCAAACGCCTGATTATGGAAAACCGTCTCGCTTGATTGCGGATGAACGACCCAATCTCTCGTTTTATAGCCGGTCGCGCCGCCCTGATGATGCTGATTTATTTCGCTTTCGTAATTTTTTTCGCGGTAAGCATTAGCTGCCGTTTGATATAATTCGGCACCGGCTGCGCCGATTCTCGTTCGGTCGAGCAGCGCGGCGAAAACGTGCGCGGCGGCTTCGGTTCGGCGCTGTAGTTCATCGGAAATCGCGCCGATTGAAACGATGCGGCTCAAATTAACGATCAAACCCGCGCGTTTGGCGCAGACGGCGACGAGCAAACTTTTTCGCCAAATGTTGGAAGTCGGAACCGGATGGCGGTAACGCTCGATTCGTTCGTCCGCGCCGACGAGCGTGACGACCGCATCAATATTAAACCGCGCCAATTCGTTTCTGGTTTTGCGCGCAATTTCGATTTCGGTTTCGCCCGCGTTAATAGTTTTTATCAAATCGCTGACGGCGCGGCTCGCGTCTTTGCCCAGTGCTCGATATTTTTCGATTTCCGTTCGAGTCAATTCGTAGCGGCAGCGCGCGATCAAATTTTCCGACGGTTTGACGCGCGCATTGAGAGATAAATCCGACGCGAGATTTTTGTTTTCGCCGAGCAGCGAAACGGCTTTTTCGATGATGAAATCGCCCGACGCTTTTTCCGCCTGCCACGAAAATTCAATCGGTTCGTAGTCGTCCGCCGAAATTTCTTCGGACAAAAGACGCGGCATTTCAATGTTGTTCGCCAACACGTATCTTTTTCCGTCGCCGCGCACGAGCAGAAAACAGGCGCCGTTTTCCGCGCTTTTATTAATCGCGTTCGATTTGCCGCCGGTCAGCCACGCAAAATTATGCTGCGCATTAAGCAAAACGCCGCCCGCATTTTCGGCGGCGAGCATTTGCGCCAGTCGCTCGGTTTTAATTTGCAGTTCGTTTTCCACAGAATATTTCTTTTTAACGCGGCGCTCACGCTTTAATCTATTGTCTGAATTGACCGGGAAAAACAAAAACCGGTAACGGATGAGAACAACAGCATAATTTATTTTGTTGATTGGTGTCTAACGTTTTGAACGCCAGAGATTGTTTTTTGTTAAATTATATAACAAATGTTTGCTGATTTAGGAAATCTTGCTCCGAATCGGATATCTGACGGCTCGACAAATCGGTCGCCTTGCTGCAAAATTCGTGTGAATTTATGCGGAATAAACAAGCGGCGCATCGTTTCAGTCCGGTTTTGAGCAAATCGTTTTTATTTTTGTTTAATCGCTGAATTTTCGGCAAAAGGTTTTACCATTTTGTTAAATTCGTAACAGTATGTCGCACGCGTCAAAAAAAAGTCAAGCTGTTGATATTTACTTTTTCCTTATATTTTAGTATGTTACTAAGAAAATAACGCGTGTTTTTGATAAACTCGATGTTTTTCGATACACTTGAATTGGTTTAACCAATTAAAACGTTTTTACTGCTTCGGCACGCCAGACAGAAAAAAGAAAATGAAAAGAAGAATTGCCGGAAACAACGTCTGGCTCGAACGCGCGACAGCTGATTTGCCGCAGACTTTTTCGTCGTACGATTCTCAGGTTTTGGAATCGGAAGCCGCAGTCGGACGGGCGATGTTTGACGAACTCGCCGATTACGCGCAGGAAAAAAGCGGCGATATTGTGATCGTTCTGCTCGGCGGACGCGGCGCGCAGGCGATGTACAAAATCATCA
>SXVE01000566.1 GCA_005790265.1 Acidobacteriota bacterium
GGCGCGAACGGTTTGGCGAATCCGCGCGATTTTGAAACGCCGGTCGCGTGGTACGAAGACGTGGACGGAGAATTTGATTTGACAGCGAAATTCGGCGGGAATTTGTGGAATTGCAAGATTGATCATTCGCCGCTCGATGTCGTCGCGTGGCACGGAAATTATGCGCCTTTCAAATATGATTTGCGGCGGTTTAACACCATCGGCTCGATTTCTTTCGATCATCCAGACCCAAGTATTTTCACGGTTTTGACTTCGCCGTCGTCGGAACACGGCACGGCGAATTGCGATTTCGTGATTTTCCCGGATCGCTGGCTTGTGCAAGAAGACACGTTTCGCCCGCCGTGGTTTCACCGCAACATTATGTCGGAATTTATGGGCTTGTGTTTCGGTCAATACGACGCCAAAGAAGAAGGCTTCGTCGCGGGAGGCGCGAGTTTGCACAATCAAATGTCGGCGCACGGACCTGATCTCGAAGCCTACGAAAAAGCGTCGAACGCCGAACTCAAACCGGTGAAATTATCCGGCACGATGGCGTTTATGTTCGAGTCGCGTTACATCATTCGCCCAACTCAACACGCGATGGAAACTTCTGAATTACAGCACGAGTATTTTGAAGTCTGGCAGAAACTAAAGAAAAATTTCAAACCTTAAAGTGAAAAGCTATGAACAAAATAAACCTCACCAAAATTTTTATCCTTTCGCTTTTGTTCGCTGTTGTTTCGATTTCCGCTCAAATCAAACCGCAGACGTTAAAATTCGATGAATTTGAAATTAGTAATCCACAGTTTCATTCGTTATACCGCGAAATCACCGTCGCGCAGCGAGCTGAAAGATTCGCTAAACACCTGCGAAAACAAACGGGCGTGAAAGCTTACATTATTTATTATCAAGCCCGAATAATCGAGAATAACAGCGGAATTCGGTATTTAGCGGACAGTATCAAAAGCGGAGTTTCAAACGAACGGCTCGCCTACGATGATGTCGTTGTTGTTGACGGCGGTTTTCGCGAAAACGACGCTTTTGAGTTCTGGATCGTGCCGAAAAACGCCGACCTACCCGCGCCGACG
This sequence comes from Acidobacteriota bacterium, assembly GCA_005790265.1. Lineage (GTDB taxonomy): Bacteria > Acidobacteriota > Blastocatellia > Pyrinomonadales > Pyrinomonadaceae > SXVE01. Next base: position 1,068 of record SXVE01000566.1, read on the forward strand.
CCGACTTTTGCGAAATCGGAAACTTTTCAGTGCGCGAATCTTTCTGTTTACGGTTACCCCGCGTTAAATAAAACTGATGAAGTCATCTTCTCTGTTAATAGTTATGACCTCAAAGTAATAGAAAATCCGACTTTAACGTGGAAAGTTTCCGCCGGTGAAATGGTTGAGGGGCAAGGCAAAGATTCTATTAAAGTGAAATTAAACGATTCGACGCAAAAACGAGTGACAGCGTTTTTGGAAATTGAAGGCTTGCCTTATCCGTGCCCGAAAGTGTTCACCGGAACAGCGGAAATTCGCGGCAAATTATTTTTGATTGATAGTTTCGGAAATATTCCTAACGGCGAAACGAAAGCGCGGCTAGATGCTTTTTTATCAACAATGCAGGATAACCCAACGGCGAAAGGCTACGTTATCATCTACGGTAGCCGAGCATCCGGCGCGAGAAGCATTGAAAGTAAAAACCGACTTTACACAAGTTATTTCACCTTCCGTAATGTTGATGTAAGTCGCATAACCATTATGAATGGCGGTTACCGCGAACAAACTTCCGGCGAACTGTGGCTCGCGTTTGGCGACGAAAAACCCGTTCCGACGCCGACCGTTGACCGGCAATTTGTCGAAGTTCCCAAACCGGCGAGAAAACCGCGACCGCGCCGCAAATAAAAAACGAATTACGAATTTTATTTCACATTCGTAATTCGTAATTTGTCATTCGTAATTTTAATACTTATTCCATCTCGCTCTCGTCAATATCGAAATTGGCGTAAACTTTCTGTACGTCGTCGTTATCGTCAATCGCGTCGTAGAGTTTGAGCATTTTTTGCGCGTCCGTGCCTTCGAGTTTGATGTAGTTTTGCGGAATCATTGAAACTTCCGCGGCTTGCGGTTCGATGCCCGATGACTTCAAGGCTTTTTCAACGGCGTCGAAATTTTCCGGCGCGGTGTAAATCTCGAAAACGTCTCCTTCGTCCTGCAAATCGTCGGCTCCGGCTTCGATGACGAGTTCAAAAAGTTCGTCTTCGGGTTTCGCTTCCTTGTCCACGACGATATAGCCTTTTTTGTCGAACATCCACGCGACCGAACCGGCTTCGCCCAAGTTGCCGCCGTTTTTTGAAAATAAATGACGCAGCTCGGCGACCGTGCGATTGCGGTTGTCGGTCATCGTTTCGACCAGCACGGCGACGCCGCCGATGCCGTAGCCTTCGTAAGTGATTTCTTCGTAGTTGACGCCTTCGAGTTCGCCGGTGCCGCGTTTGATCGCGCGGTCAATCGTGTCGTTCGGCATATTCTGCCCTTTGGCGTCGGTGACGGCTTTGCGCAGACGCGCGTTGTCGTCAATATTGCCGCTGCCGCCGACGCGCGCGGCGACCGTGATTTCTTTAATTAATTTCGTGAAAATCTTGCCGCGCTTGGCGTCGAGCGCGCCTTTTTTGTGCTTAATAGTGTGCCACTTGGAATGTCCTGACATTTGTTATTTTTACCTTATATTTGTTGGATTAAAGCGAAAAAATGAATATATCACGCCGGTTTTCGGCTTGCCAAATCGCTCGCGCTTAGTCTTCCCATTCGCCTTTGCTGATTTGCGGTTCGCCGTCGAGCGCGCGGTCTATTTCCTGACATAATTCGATTGCGCCTTCGGCTTTACTCTTACTGAACTCAAACCAGCGTCTGCCCGATTCGACGGCGACGATCCATTCGGCGTTTTCGCGTCCGATTGAATAGGACGCGATGCCGACGTGAATAAAATATTTCTCGCCGCATTTTTCTACCTCAAATTCCCAACCCCAATCTTCCTGATATGGCGCGCCGAACGAAAAACCGCTTTCGCTCATCGCGCCGATCAGCCACGTCGCTAAATCTTTGCCGAAACAGCGCTTGTTAATAAAATCCGATTCGATTTTTTCGGTTTCAAAAAGAGTCGTGTAAAAAGAAATCTGCATTCAATTATTTTACCGGCGATTTTTATGTGTTTTGCGGGCGTTTTTTATCCGGCGATTTCTTTTAATTTCGCCGCGTCAATGCCGGAGATTTTTATTAATTTCGTTTTGGCGGTTTCGCCGACGACGATTTCAATCGCGCTTTTGGAAATCGCGAAGGTTTTCGCCAGCAGTTTGATTAATTCCGCGTTTGCCGCGCCGTCAATTGGCGCGGCGGCGATTCTAATTTTTAACGCGCCGCCGAATTCGCCGGTGATTTCGCTTTTTGAAGCGCGCGGCGCGACTCTGACGCTGAACGTTACGGCTCCGTCTTTTTCCGTGTAATTTATCAAGAGTAAACAAAAATCTTCAAAACGAGCGTCTGCAAAAATCCGATTAGAATTAAAACGAGCATCGCCGAAATATCAATCATTCCAATTGGCGGAATCAGGCGCTGAACAGGCAGTAAAATCGGATCGGTTACTTTCTGCACGAAACCGAGAAAAGTGTTGCGCGTGAAGACAAACCACGCCGAGAGAAAACGAATAAAGATAAACAAAACGAGAACGCTCAATAAACCGTAAAGCACGAACCCGACAAACGCCTTGACGTTGCCGTTTTTAATGCTTTCCGACAGATTGTGAACGATGAAAAAAGTATTCTGAATAATACCGAGCGCGAAATAAACCAGAATGCCCGCAATCAACAGCGTGACGAGCGGCGCGTAATTAGTGTTGATCCGAAAGTTAGACAATAGTCGCGCCGCCGGATAAACGAATCTGTCCGTAGTTTTTTTCAGTTTATATGAAAATCTGCCGATCGCGCCGAACGGATTCGGGTCGGTAAAATTAAAAATAAGACGCAAAATCAGCGCCGCCGCAAACGCTAAAAATGCGGCGACGATAATCATTTGAATAAACGGGTAAATTTCCAAAAGCATAAAATTTATTTCAATCTGCCAGTTTAGATGCCGCGCGATTTTGATTTAGCCGGAGATTTTAGATTGCCGACTGCCGAAAATTGCCGTGCCGATGCGGACGAGCGTCGCGCCTTCTTCAATCGCCGTTTCAAAATCGCCGCTCATTCCCATCGAAAGCTCGCCGAAATCGTTGGAAAACGCGTTCTGCGCTTTCAATTCATCGCGAATTTCGCGCAAACGCCGGAAATACGGACGCGTTTTTTCCGCGTCATCGTCAAACGGCGGAATCGTCATCAAACCGTCGAATTTTAAGCGCGCGCAATTTTTCAAAAAGGCGATTAGCTCCGGCAAATCTCGTTCGTCAATGCCGGATTTCGTCGGCTCTTTCGCCAAATCAATCTGGGCGAAAACCGACAAATTCGCGACGTTTTCTTCGATACAAATACGTTCCAATCGCTCGGCAAGTTCAACCGAATCGAGCGTATGAATGACATCGAACAGCCGGACGGCTTTGCGCGCCTTGTTCGACTGCAAATTGCCGATCAAATGCCATTCGGCTTTTTCACGACCGATTTGCCGGATTTTCCCTTCGGCTTCCTGCACTTTATTTTCGCCGAAAATGTTTGCGCCCGCCTGCATCGCCGCGAGCAAATCCGCCGCCGGATGAGTTTTGCTGACGGCAATCAGCTTGATTGCATCCGCACTGCGTTGAGATTTTTCAGCCGATTTGTTAATCCGACGGCGAATCTCCGCCAAATTTTCGCGCAAATTTTCGTGCATCACTAAAACAAATATAACAAATCGGCGCGCCTTTCTTGAACTTTAGTGCGCAAATTCGTATTATCAGAGTTTCCCGAACGCGCGGACGTGGCGGAACTGGTAGACGCGCAGGTCTCAGAAGCCTGTGGGCTTAAGCTCGTGATGGTTCGATTCCATTCGTCCGCACCAATTTTTGCGAAGGAAAAAGGACAAATTAATTTGTCCTTTTTCTTTTTTCCGACTTTAGATTTTAGAAAGTGCGGTTCGGTCTCGGCGCGTTCGCCGCTTACAGTGAAGCGTGTCGGAAAAATCAATTTGAACATTATGCGCGAGGAATTCATTAATTCAATTACAGAAAATCAAGCCACGTTCGGTTTGAATTTGCCTGAACAAAAAATCGCGCGGCTTGCCGATTATTATGAATTCGTGCAAAAACACAATGAATTACTGCATCTTGTCGCGCCGTCGTCGGCAAGCGAGTTTGCCGTGCGGCACGTTTTGGAATCGCTGACGCTGCTTGAATATCTGCCGAAAAAAACGCGGTTCGTTGATGTCGGAACCGGCGCCGGATTGCCTTCGATTCCCTGTTTGATCGTGCGCGAAGATTTGCGCGGAACTTTGATCGAATCGAAAGCCAAAAAAACTGTTTTTCTCGAAAGCGCGGCGGCTGAACTGGAAATTTCCAGCCGCGTTCAAATAATCAATAAGCAATTTGAAGAAGCGCAGGACGTTCGATTTGATTTTGTAACGTGCCGCGCGCTCGACAAATTCGCGGAAAAGTTGCCGCGTCTTTTGAAATGGTCGAACGGCGCGAAACTTCTGTTTTTCGGCGGCAACAATCTGGCGGAAGCGCTCGAGAAACAAAAAATAAAATTCACGCGCAAGTTGATGCCTTTGTCCGAACAGAGATTTTTATTTGTCGAGCGAAAAAGCGGAATTAAATAGGGATTGTTGGATAAATGGAACGAGAAAAATAATTGGTAAAACCTACTTCTCTACTCCCAAACTCTCCTTCCTATCCGTTTAATCGCCTGAATCACTGTTAACTTTTTTCGTTTAACTTTGATTCTTTTCGATCCAGCCGCCGCCGACGGTTTCTTCGCCATCGTAAAAAACAGTGGCTTGTCCGGGCGTGATGGCGGCTTGCGGTTCGTCAAAAACGATGCGCGCGCGATTTTCCGGCAGCGCGTAAATCGTCGCCGGTGCCGGATCGTGGCGGTAACGCACTTTGACGCCGGCGCGAACCGGTTCATTCGGTTCATCAAACGCGACCCAATTAACGCCTTTCGCCGTAAATTCCATTGATTCGAGTTCTTCTTTTTCGCCGACGATAATCTGATTTTTCGCTCGTTCGATTTGCACGACGTAAAGCGGTTTTTCGTGCGCGATGCCGAGTCCGCGCCGCTGTCCGATGGTGTAGCGGTGAATTCCCGTATGTTCGTTTAGTTTTTCGCCGCGCGTGTTGACGATATCGCCCGCCTTTGGAAGCTCGTCGGCGCGGTTTTCGTGCGCGAGAAAACGATCAATAAATTCGGAATATTTCCCGTCGGGCACAAAGCAGATTTCCTGCGATTCCTGTTTTTCGGCGACGTAGAGATTCGCGTCGCGGGCGATGTCGCGCACTTCGGATTTGAGCATCGCGCCCAGCGGAAAATAGGCGCGCGAAAGCTGATCCTGCGTCAGTTCCCACAAAAAATACGTCTGATCTTTCCAGTGATTCGCGCCGCGAAAAAGGCGATAGCGGTTGTTTTCCGCATCGTGTTCGATGCGCGCGTAATGTCCGGTCGCGACTTTGTCGCAGCCCAAACTCTGCGCCATTCGGTCGAGCGAAGCGAATTTCAAACGCGAATTGCACGCGACGCACGGAATCGGCGTTTCGCCGTTTAAATAACTTTCGACAAACGGATTGACGACCGCCGCTTCAAAATCTTTTTCGAGATTGAGCACGTAAAACGGAATGCCCAAACTTTCGGCAACACGCCGCGCGTCGTAAACATCGTCGAGCGAACAGCAACGGCTCGGAAGCGAATCGCCGTTTTCGTCCACATTGATATTGCGCCGCTGATTCCACAGCTGCATCGTAAAGCCGATTAATTCGTGTCCCTGTTCTTTCAAAAGCGCTGCCGCGCTCGAAGAATCAACGCCGCCGCTCATCGCTACTGCTATTTTCATTTTTCTATTTCGATAAATATTTCGATAAAACTTTATTTTAATAATTTGCGCCAAAATTTAAGCGTCGCTTTTTTGCCGCATCGAGCCAAATCTCAACTATACCAGAAAACGCCGAAGTGTTTAGAGAAACGGGATTTGCGAATAGATGCCTGTTAAAACGAAAAACCAAAAGCGGCAGCGAATTTAGACATTCTAAAACTGCGCGAGAAAAAAGCGGCGCGTCTATTGATTTAAACGCGCCGCTTTCAATGATTTGAAAACGAATTTTATGAACCGATCACTTTATAGATTCCGATGATGATAAAATAACAAATCATCGCGATGATCGCCGCCATCGGAATCGTCAAAACCCACGCCCAGACGATTCTGCCCGCGACGCCCCATTTCACTGCCGACAATCTTTTTGCCGAACCGACGCCGACAATCGCGCCGGTAATCGTGTGCGTCGTCGAAACCGGAATTCCGGCATACGTCGCAAAAGCGAGCGTGATCGCGCCCGCCGTTTCCGCGCAAAAACCGCCGACCGGCTGCAATTTCGCGATTTTTGAGCCCATCGTTTTGACGATGCGCCAGCCGCCGGTCAAAGTTCCGAGCGCAATCGCGCTGTGCGCCGCAAGAATAACCCACAGCGGCGGTTCGGGCAGTTTGCCGCCTTCGTTAACGAGAAATCCGCCCGCCACCAAAACGGCGGTGATAATTCCCATCGTTTTCTGCGCGTCGTTGCCGCCGTGTCCGAGCGAGTAAGCGGCGGCGGAAAAAAGCTGCCCGACTCGAAAACCTTTGTCCACCGACGAAATCGGCGTTTTGCGGAAAAGCCAGAAAACGATAATCATTAGCAGAAAACCGAGCGTCATTCCGAGCAGCGGCGCGAGCACGATAAATGCGAGCGTCAAATACCAGCCGGACGCGATAATCACGCTGAAACTGCCCGAAGCCGCAATTGCCGCGCCCGCGTAACCGCCGATCAGCGCGTGCGAACTCGATGTCGGCAGCCCGAGATACCACGTCAGCATATTCCAGACGATTACGCCGATCAATCCGGCGAGCAGCACGAACAAATGAAATTCCTGCGGAATCGGTTTGAGGTCAACGAGACCGCCGCCGATCATTTTTGCGACGCTCGTGCCGAACACGGCGAACGCGATAAAGTTAAAAAATGCCGCCCACGCGACCGCGACGCCCGGCGATAAAACTCTGGTCGAAACGACCGTCGCAATCGAATTGGCGGCGTCGTGCATTCCGTTTGTGTAATCGAAAATCAGCGCGACGATGATAATAAAAACAACCAGTGCAGTTGTGGCTTCCATAATTTGATTTTGGATTTTGGATTCTGGATTTTGGATTGAGAGAATTTTTACGCGTTTCGGTTTTTTGCTTTTCACTAAAAACAAACGGTTTCCTTCAAATCCGAAATCTGAAATCTAAAATCGCAAATTTTATTAGTTGTGTTTTAGGATAACGCTTTCGATGATGTTGGCGACCGATTCGCAGCGGTCGGTGGCATTTTCCAGAATCTCGTAGAGTTCTTTCCATTTGATCAGCGTGATCGGGTCAGTCGTTTGACGAAAAAGCTCGCCGGTGGCGCGAAAATAAATTTCGTCGGCTTCGTTTTCCAGCCGATGAATCTCGACGATGTGGCGATTCATTCCTTCGGGTTTTTTGAGCAGTCCGATGGCGGCGTTGATTTCGCGTGCCAGAGTTTGCACGACAACGGCGAGACTCATCGCGTGGTCGTTGATTTTGTCAATGTCATACATCACGATGGCGCGCGCGCCGGCGTCAATGTAATCGCAGATATCATCGAGCGCGACCGACAGCGTGTACAAATCTTCGCGGTCAAACGGCGTGATAAATGATTTATTTAATTTCGTCGTTACTTTGTGCATCAGCTGATCGCATTCGTGTTCAGTGTCCTTGATGCGTTTCGTGTGTTTTTCGTAATTTTCCGGTCGGTCAGCAAGCATCTCGACCAAAATATCGGACGCTTCCTGAATCTTCTCGGTCATCTGCGAAAAAAGTGTAAAATACTCGTCTTCGCGCGGTAATAAACTAAAAGCCATTTTGAATTCTCCGTTCTTTTTTAAGCTTGGGTATAAAATAAAAAGCTAAAATATATCCGATGAAACCGGACTTGTCTATCTGAATTTCATCGGGCGCGAGCGATTAAAAACCGCTCTAAAATCTATCGCAAGCGCCGTCAATGCGGCTCGCCGTTCGCCGCCGATTCCGCGGCGTTCTCGTAAATCGGGCTGTGTTTGATAAACGCCGCTTCGCGCAGATAAACGTTCAGCTCACAAATATCCTTGACGTAATCGCCGATGCGCTCTAAGTGTTTGGCAACGAAAAGCAGATGCGCCGCGCTCGTCGTCGCCTGCGGATTCTCGATCATAATTTCGATCAATTCATCGAAAACGCGATGATAACTTTCGTCAATTTTCTGGTCGCGTTTGATTACTTCGCGCGAAACCTGCGCGTCTTCCGCCGTAAAAGCGTCGAGCGCCGTGCGCAGCATTTCCGCCGCGATCTGCGCCATCAGCGGCAGATCAACGTAATTTTTCAGCTGCGGCTCGTTATTTAAAATCAGCGCGGCGTCGGCGATGCTGCCCGCGTGATCGGCGATGCGTTCGAGAATCGGCGTAATTTTCGCGACCGAAATGACAAATCGCAAATCGTGCGCGGCAGGCTGCTGCAAAGCGAGAATTTCGACGCTCATCCGGTCAATTTCCAGCTCCATTTGGTCAATGATGCGGTCTTCTTCCAAAACCTTTTTGGCGAGTTCGCTGTCGCGCGTCGTCAGCGCCTGCATCGCGCGGTGCAGCGCGGCTTCGGTCGTGCCGCCGAGCAGCAGAATTTTGTCGCGCAGTAAGTCGAGTTGTTGGTCAAGCAAACGATTTTCCATTGTGTAAGTCTACTTAATCTACCACAACTTTTTTTGTTAAATCGTGGCGGCGATTTTGCAGATTCATCATCCAAAATATGAGATTTCGCGCAAATATTCGCGCGGCGTTCAATTATCTCCCGTCAATTTTAAGTTTTCGCGCGCCGATTATCTAACCGAACCTGCCCGTAATGTAATCTTCCGTTAACTTTTCGTCGGGATTTGTAAACATTTTCTGCGTTCGATTGTATTCAATCAATTTTCCGAGCATAAAAAACGCCGTTTTGTCGGAAACGCGCGTCGCCTGCTGCATATTGTGCGTGACGACGACAATTGTATATTCTCTTTTCAATTCGACGATCAATTCTTCGATTTTCTGCGTCGCAATCGGATCGAGCGCCGAAGCCGGTTCGTCCATCAACACGATTTCCGGTTTGACGGCGAGCGCGCGCGCGATGCACAGGCGTTGCTGCTGTCCGCCGGAAAGACTGAAAGCCGAACTATTTAAACGGTCTTTGACTTCGTTCCACAGCGCCGCGTCGCGCAAGGCTTTTTCCACGCGATCAGATAAATCCGCTTTATTGGCGTGAATGCGGTTGATGCGAATGCCGTAAGCGACGTTTTCGTAAATTGATTTCGGAAACGGATTCGATTTTTGAAAAACCATTCCGACTTTGCGGCGCAGCGCGGCGACATCGGTTTCCGGCGCGTAAACGTTCTGACCGTCAATCGTCACTCTGCCTTCGGCGCGCGCCGCCGGAATCAAATCGTTCATCCGGTTGAGCGTGCGCAGAAAAGTGGATTTGCCGCAACCGGACGGACCGATAAAAGCGATTACTTCGCGCGCGGGAATCTCCAGCGAAACGCCGTGAAGCGCCTGCGTTTTGCCGTAAAAAAAATTCAAATCCGAAACGCTGATTTTGCTCTGCATTATTTTCTGCATCATTCCGGTCAGCTTCGTTTGATGTGACCGTTTCGATTTGAAAACTCCAAAAAATCGAGGCGCAATCCATTCTCCGGCGCGCCCATCATCTAAAACCGCTTTTTCGTCAGAAACCGCACTAAAATATTAATCAACAAAATAAGTCCGACGAGAATTAAAGTCGCCGCCCACGCCATTTGGTGTTCGACTTCAAACGGTCCGGTCGCGTAATTAAAAATCTGCACGGTCAGCGACGCCATCGGCTGATCGAGATAAAAATTGTAAAAACGACTGTTGAGCGCCGTAAAAAGAAGCGGCGCGGTTTCGCCCGTAATGCGCGCAATCGCCAGAATCGCGCCGGTCGCAATGCCTGCCGAAGCCGCCGGCAGAACAATATCCCACGACACGCGCCATTGCGGAGCGCCGAGCGCGAGCGCCGCTTCGCGCATTGAAACCGGAACGAGCCGAATCATTTCTTCGGTCGTTCGCGCGACAATCGGAATCATAATCAACGCGAGCGCGACGGCGCCAGCCAATCCCGATTGTCTGCCCATCGGCATTACAAACGTCGCGTAAACGAAGATGCCGATGATGATTGACGGCACGCCGATCAAAGTATCGGCGACGAAACGAATAATTTTCCCGTACCAACCGTTGCCCAATTCCGCCAGGTAAACACCGGCGGCAATGCCAATCGGCAAACCGATCGCCGAAGCCAGAATCGTCATAATCGCCGAACCGAGAATGGCGTTGCCGATTCCGCCGCCTTCGCCGACCGGTTTCGGAGTGTCAACCAAAAATTGAAAATTGAGCGCCGCCGTGCCGCGCGCCGCAATATAAAAAATAATGCTGAGCAGCACAATCACCGCAAAAACGGCGCACGCCGCCGTCAGCGTCGTCATGATGCCGTTGGTTATTTTTCGCCGCCGATTAACTGTCAAATTGAGATTCGCCATTTGAAAAGTTGTTCAGCTTCGATTTTCGCCGTTCAGCCAACTTCGCCGCACTTTTTCTTTATTATTCAACTTCTTTAACAAACCGGCACACGCCGCACAAATCGTTTTTATTTTACGCGCGGCGCGTATTGTTTGCTCGATTCGTCACGCCGATAATCAAAAGTTTCGCCAGCGCGTTCACGATAAAAGTCACGAGAAACAAAACCAATCCCATTTCGATCAGCGCGCTCAAGTAAATTTCGTCGGTTGCTTCGGCGAAATTCGCCGCCAGAAGCGACGCGATGGTGTTTGCCGGTTCAAAAAGCGAAGCGGAAATTCGCGGTGAGTTTCCAATCACCATCGTTACCGCCATCGTTTCGCCGATTGCTCTGCCCAAACCCAGCACAATCGCGCCCGCAATTCCCGAAGCCGCATTGCCGAGAACGACGCGCGTCGTTTCCCACTGCGTCGCGCCGAGCGCGAGTGCCGCTTCGCGCTGCGCCTGCGGAACGGTTTCCAAAACGTCGCGCACGACCGCCGTCACAATCGGCAGAATCATCAAAGCCATTACCAAACCGGCGGTAAACATTCCGATTCCGGTTAGGCGACCTTGAAAAATCGGCAGCCAGCCGAAATAATTCTGCAAAAAAACGCCCAGATGATTGCGGACGAACGGTGCCAGCACGAAAATCGCCCACAAACCGTAAACGACCGACGGAATCGCCGCCAACAGCTCGATCAAAAAAGAAATCGGACGCGCGATTTTCGGCGACGCCTGCTCGACGAGAAAAATTGCGATGCCGAGCGAGAGCGGCACGGCGAGAACAACAGCGATGATTGACGAAACGATTGTGCCGTAGATAAACGGTAGCGCGCCGAATTCATTTTGCGCCGCTTTCCATTCGCGTCCGGTCAGAAAACCGAGTCCGAATCTTTCAATGCTCGGCAGCGCGTTCTGCACCATCATCAAAAGTATGCCGACGATAATCAATAGTAAAATCGTTGCGGCGGACAGCAAAATCAAGCGGAAAATTTTATCGCCGGCGGCGCCTGTTTGCGGCATATCGAAATTTCATTAGAATTCTGCGCGATCAAAAACGATATCTAACCGATATTCGACGCGCTAAAAAAATTCGGCGTTTTATTTCTCCTCTGTTTTTTGCGGTCGCAGCACTAATCGGTCGGCGGTCGTCATCGAATTTATTTTCGCTTCCACTTTTCTGACGACATCGCGCGGCAGCGGCGCGTAATGCAAATTGCGAATAAAACGTTCGCCGTCGTGGGTCGCCCACCACAAAAAATCGGCTAAAGCCTTGCCTTTTACTGCGTCCGGCTGGTTTTTGTAAACGAGAATATATGTATAACTCGCGAGCGGATAAGCGTTTGCGCCGCCCGTATCGGCAATTTGAAACCGCAAATCTTCCGGCATTTGCGCCGCCGAGTTTTCCGCCGCCGCCGTTACCGTTTCCAGCGACGGTTCGATAAAATCGCCGCTTTTATTTTTAATGTGCGCCATCGGCACATTATTGGCTTCGGCATAAGTGAGTTCGACGTAACCGATTGAATTCGGCGTTTGTTTGACTTGTCCCATCACGCCGTCATTGCCGCGCGCGCCCATTCCGATGCCGGTAATCCAGCTCGGCTGTTTGTTCGTGCCGACTTTTTCGCGCCAAACCGGAACCGTTTTTGCTAAAAAATCGGTGAAAACCGCTGATGTTCCGCTCGAATCCGCGCGGTAAATCGGCAAAATATCGGCATTCGGCAAATTAAGCTCTGGATTATCGCGCGCCAGCCGCTCGTCATTCCATTTTCTAATGCTGCCGAGATATATTTCGGCGATTGTTTCGGCGGAAAGTTTGAGCGGCTTTTTGATTTCCGGCAAATTGTAAGTTAACACAACCGCGCCCAAAACAGTCGGGATATGAAGAATTTCGGCTCCGGCGCTTCTTAAATCTTCATCGCTCATCGGATCGTCGGATGCGCCGAAATCCGACGTTTTCGCCAGCACCGCTTTTTGTCCGGCGCCTGAGCCGCTCGCCTGATAATCCACTCGAATTTTCGGCTCGATTTTGCCGAATTCGCTCGCCCATTTTTCATAGATCGGTTTCGGAAAACTCGCGCCCGAACCTTGTAAATTTATTGTTCCGGCAGAATCGGTGGCGGCGGCGCGATTTCTACCGAACGGTTCGCCGCTGCACGACGCAAACAGCAAAACGAAGCAGAAAAAAAATGCGGCGGGTGAAACTTTTATTGTCAAAAATTTGATCGGCATTTCGTTTCTTTTTGCACTCAAAAAAACAAGGAAAGCAAGATCAATCGTTGGGCACAATTTCCGATTGATTCAATGATTTAGCGGAAATTGTCTGAGAATTATTTTACAAAGGCGCTGCTTTCAATTGCAGATTAAATTATACTCAAGCTTCCGACGCATCCGGTTTTCGCCGATTGAACATTTAACATTTAAGTAACATTGTTCTAACATTGCAGTCATATCTTTTAGAATCTTTTGAACTTTTCACAGCGTTTCTGGTTTTTGTTGACAGATACCTATCAACGAAAACGGATGAACAACGCACTGAAAAGTATGCGGAGAAGAGAGTTGTTATGAATTTAATAAACGATTTGGAAAACGATTTGGCGCACGCTTTTTTGGTGGAAAAGAAGCATCAGGAAAAAATAGATTCGCGCGAAGCGCAGAAATTGATTGCCAAAATCAAAAAAAGTTTACTGCCGGTCACTTCTAAAGAAAGACAACAACATTATATTTCGCCGCACCGCGCCGTCGCTTTCTGCGTATCGAATTCGAACGCGGTAAATTAGCGTTTGCCCTGCTTAAATCCGACTTGCTTTTCTCATTAGTTTTATCAAACTGCTCACTAGCTGATTTCACGCCTGTTTTTATAATAAAAATTAGACGGTTCAAATTATCAAACGAAAAACTTTCGCATTGATTCAATCAAAAATCACGGCGCTGTTCTTTATTTTTTGTAACAATTTGTAAAAATCGTGATTTTTGGCACTTTTTTTGCTTGAGAGAAGTGTTCATATCCTTTAACCGGGAAACATCTGGAGAAAAACGATGAAAATTTACAGTTTGAGCAAAAATATTACGGCTTTTTTGTTGGCGTGGACGATGCTTGTTCTTCCGTCAGCGGCAATCGGGCAAACACGCATCAGTTTACCGAAAAACAAGTATAAAGTGCAGGACGACGTGAAATTGGGTCAGCAGGCGTCAGCCGAAGTTGAACGGCAAATGCCGATTTTGAATGACAGCGAAGCGACGCGTTATATTCAACAAGTCGGCGACCGCCTTGTTGACGCAATTCCGGCGCAATTCAGTCAACCGGCTTTTAATTATCGTTTCAAAGTCGTTAACGCCAGTGATATCAACGCTTTTGCGCTGCCCGGCGGTCCGATGTATGTTAATCGCGGAATGATTGAAGCGGCGCGCACCGAAGGCGAAATGGCGGGCGTGATGGCGCACGAAATCGCTCACATCGCGCTTCGCCACGGAACATCGCAGGCGACCAAACAAAGCAATCCGCTTAACCAAATCGGAACAATCGGGCTGATTTTAGGCGGCGCAATTTTAGGCGGACAAACCGGCGCGCAGGCTGGAATGATCGGCGCGCAGGCGATTATGACGAAATACAGCCGCGATTATGAAAATCAAGCTGACATTCTCGGCGCCCAAATTATGGCGGGAGCCGGTTACGATCCGCGCGATTTAGCGAATATGTTTCGCACCATCGAGCGACAATCAGGCGGCAGCCGCGCGCCCGAATGGTTGAGCAGTCACCCAAATCCGGCAAATCGTTACGAAACGATTAATCGCGAAGCGCAGTTATTAAGAATTTCGCCGAATAACGCTGTGCAAGATACGCGCGCGTTTCAAAATATTCAGAATCGCCTTTCCAGAATGCCGCGAGCGCAGACAATGGCGGAAATGTCGCAGAATGCGCCGCGTCAGGACGGCGGACAGAATCCGGCGGCAAACGGCAGATATGAAAATTCCGTACAGTATCCGTCGGCGCGCACGAGAAATTATTCGAGCGGTAACTGGATCAGCATCAACGTGCCGGAAAACTGGCAGACGCTCGAAGATCAAAGCCAAGTTTGGTTCGCCCCGCAAGGCGCATACGGCAACAACGGAATTACGCACGGCGCGCTGATCGGCGTGAGCCAGTCGAATTCAAACAATCTCGCGCAGGCGAGCGAAGAGTATGTCAACCAATTGCTGCAATCGAATTCTTATTTGCGGCAACAGTCAAATTTTACGCGCGCGAACATCGGCGGCAGACAAGGTTATTCGACGGTTTTGGGCGGACGCTCGAATATTACCGGCAGAAATGAAATCGTGACGATTTACACCGCGCTTTTGCGCAACGGCACGCTTTTTCACGCGGCAATGGTCGCGCCGGAAAACGAATATTCAAGATACCAAAGCGCTTTTCGCAACGTGCTCGGCTCGATTCGTTTGAACGATTAATTCTCATAACATTTTTCTTAAAAAGCAGAAAGGACATTGAAATTTACAAATTTCAATGTCCTTTCTGCTTTTTAAGAAGTTAGATTCAAGCGGATTTCCAGCTTTGCCGCGCGAATTGCAGAAGCATTTACTCGTCGCCGAAATCTTTAAAAAGAAATCTTGACACATTCGTATTTAACATCTATGATTATCAATCAACGGTGTTTATCATCGTTGATTTACTTTCTCTGCTTTCAGCAAATCATTCAGCCAACATCAAAAAAACCCTCTTTTATTTGCGCACAGCAAAAATTAAGGAAAAGTCCATAAACAAATGTCAGCAAAACTTGGGGAAATTCTTGTCCGTGAAAATCTAATCACCGCGCAGCAATTGCGCGAAGCGCTCGAATACCAACGCACGAGCGGCGGTCGTTTAGGCTCGAATCTGGTCAAGCTCGGAATTATTTCCGACGACGTGATTACCGCCGTTTTGTCGCGTCAATACGGCGTTCCGTCAATCAATCTCGAACTATTTCAGATTGAGGAAACGACGATCAAACTTATTTCTCAGGAAGTGGCGCACAAATACACCGTGCTGCCGATTTCCAAAGTCGGCGCGACTCTGACGTTGGCGATGGCTGATCCGACCAATGTTTTCGCGATGGACGACATCAAGTTTATGACCGGGCTGAACGTTGAGCCGGTGATTGCTTCGGAAACTTCGATTCAGATGGCAATCGGAAAATATTACGCGTCGTCGAATCAGATTGATATTTTCGATTTGGCGGTCGCCGCGCAATTTGAGAAAGTCGGCGCGAAAGTCAGCAAAAACGGCAACGGCAGTAACGGCAACGGCGCGAAGACGCAGGAAAGATTGGTCGAATCGGATTTGGATGTGTCGCTCGATCACTTCAAATTCACCGATTTGGAAAACGGCGAGCTGGAAGTTTTAAACGACAACGAAGAAATTGACTTGGCGGAACTGGCGCGCGCGAGCGAAGACGCGCCGGTCGTTCGTCTCGTCAACGTTCTGCTCGTTGATTCGCTTCGTCGCGGCGCGTCCGACATTCACGTCGAGCCGTATGAAACGGATTTTCGCATTCGTTTTCGTATTGACGGCGTTTTATACGACGTGATGCATCCGCCGATGAAGCTGCGCGATCCGTTGATTTCGCGTTTAAAGATTATGGCGAAACTCGACATTTCCGAGAAACGCCTGCCGCAGGACGGACGCATTAAAATCAAGGTTAAAGTTGACAATCGTTCGCGCGAACTCGATTTCCGCGTTTCGACGCTGCCGACGCTGTTCGGCGAAAAAGTCGTGCTTCGTCTGCTCGACAAAGACAAACTGATGCTCGATATGACGAAACTCGGTTTCGAGCAGAAAAGTTTGGAGATTTTCCAGCGCAACATTTCCAAACCGTACGGCATGGTTTTGGTCACGGGTCCGACCGGTTCGGGGAAAACCAACACGCTTTATTCCGCGCTGCAAGCGTTGAACACGCCGGAAACCAACATTATGACGGCGGAAGATCCGGTCGAATTCAATCTGCACGGCATCAATCAGGTGCAGGTGAAAGAGCAGATCGGCTTAAATTTCGCGACCGCGCTGCGCTCATTTCTTCGTCAGGATCCGAA